>JAVEWX010000062.1:0-17291 GCA_034004335.1 Bacteroidales bacterium
GTTCCACAACACCTATGGCAAAAGCGGCTGCAACGGCAGCATCAACGGCATTTCCTCCTGCCTTAAGTATACTGACTGCTGCTTCCGATGCCAGCGGATGGGCCGTCGAGGCCATTCCGTTTCTGCCCGAAAAGGGTGCAGGCGTCTGCGATTGCAGCACAACGGCTGAACTGACCACCAGGGTCATCAGGGTCGAGAAAATCTTTCTTTTCATTTTATGGAATGTATAGTGCCGAAACTAACATGCGTGCCGTATCATAATCTGCTACCTGAACAACCCTGCCATCGGCTGCTCGGTTTCTGCTATCTTGTCGACCAGTACAAGGGGTATCTTCCTTCCTTCGGCTATCTTCGAGAAGAAACCGTCCTCATCACCCTGTCTTACAACTATCATATACTTTGCATTGTCGGCAACATACTGATTGAAGGAATCGGACTGACCCTGCCGGCGGGCGTTGCCGCCTACATGAACAAGTATAATAGGAATCTTCTGGGCATTGGCCGCACTTACCAGTGCCTTTACCCGGTCATACTCCTGCTGCTGGCTGACACCTGCTGCTCCGAGACCTTTCGAGCTGAATCCGGGTACAATTATTAAAGTCTTTACCCCCTTCAGGTCATCAGGAGTAGCCATTAAAACGGTTTTTGCATCCAGTTTCTGCTTCTGTGCCAGCAACTGCACCAGCTTGACATCTGCACTCTGACCTGCCGATGAAATGAGGGCAGGCTGCTCATATTTCTGTGCCTGAGCACCAACAAATAGAATTGCCAGTATACTGGCCAGCATGGTTCTGATAATCGTCTTATTCATTTTTTTCTGATTTTATGGTTAAATAGTATCCCACACCCCTCTCCATCAACTCGCTGTATGAGGGTAGCCCCTCAATGAGTATCATGCTGTCGGGGTGAAACATATTGTAAGAGTTTACAAGTTCCAGAAATCCGGTCACGTGTCTTCCCACGCGATGTGATATCGGTTCTCCCCTTTCCTCCCTGTATGCTATCCTGAGAGCTCCCGATTCCTTGGCCTTTTTGTAGTTTTCGCTCAAACCCTTAATCACCAGCTCAGTATCAGTCCGTCCCCTAAGCCTGCCCATCGATGGATTGCTGGTCTCCATCAGGTAAGGAACAGCATTGGTGCGGTCTCCCAGTTCACGGTGCGATAGTCCCCTGAAGTTTTTTGGCGATAATTCGGGTGAATACTGCAGGTCTTCCATCTCCAGGTTGAGCACCGCAATCATCGCCATATCTTCGTACTTCTCATGGTACACTATCACGTCGACAATGGGCACCTCCGGGGAGGATTCGTGAATATCCACAACAATGTTAACATTCTCCTTTTCTATCAGCTGCACTATTGAATAGGCTATTCTCTCGGTCAGAGTTCCATCAGGCCTTCCCGGGAATGCCCGGTTCAGGTTCCTGGTTTCAAATCCCGACAGTTTCTGGTTCGACGGATACTGTGCATAAACCAGCGGGTCGGGCCACTGATGAAGAGGGTTGGTCACGCGGGAACCAAGCCTGAAACTACGCATACCCTCCGGTGTCTCAATCTGGTATGAGGTGGGGAATCCCTCCATCGGGTCTGAACAGGTAAAACCGCTCTTGTTCATCTGTGGTATCACCAGCACCCGTCCCTGGGTAACCATTATGTTCTCAAGGATCACAACAGGAGTCAGGTAGGCAGCCGCTTCGTTTGCATGTGCCCCTCCCATTACAAGAACAGTTCCTCCACTCACCCCGCTGTCGAACAGGTACACCTCGGTGTCTCCCCTGGTACCATTCAGTCCCTCGAAATAGTCGCTGAGCATTTTCACCTGCGTAAGTGATTCACACGGATATAGGGTATCATGCGCATGCATCTCCCTGAACTCCATGCCGGAGATTATCGCCGCAACTGAAACGGTGACGATTATCAAAATCCTTGACAGATGCATCTTCAACATAATCTCTACTTAATCTGAAGGAGCCTGAGAATAAACACCAGTAATACCATAGCCATTGCAATCTGAAGCTTCCATCTCTTCTCATGCCAGAATTCCAGAGCAATAATAACCGTAAGGTATGCCAGTATTATTATATATATTATATGAAGTACCATATGTCTGTATTCATAGTAATAGGTTTGCGATCTGCTGGGCGAAAATGAGTATCAGTATACCCGTCGCCATCGAAAAAGCAATTGGTAAAAGACAGAGCCTGAGAATCCTGAAATGGTTCTTCTCATCAATTATCTGGCCGGCATAGGCACACAACAGTGAAGGTGGCGGCATCATATCACCCAGGGCTGCCATCAGAACAAGCGCAGCTGTTACCATCATAACGCTCTTCCCAATGAAAACGTAGACAAGGGGAACACCGATAACTGAGGCAGAGGCATAGGCTGAACCCATGAAGGGCATTATTCCGGCTGCCAGGTATCTTAATCCTTCAGGCAGGTTCAGGGCTGTAACAGCCAGCCATCCCCTTACCCCGGTCAGTGCCATTATCTGCAGGAACATTCCTACACCAACCAGAATTGAGAGGACGGGTAGTGCGCTTCTGAGTGCATCGCGTGAAACACTGATAATATTGATCCGTTTGGTAACAAGTCCCATAATTGTGCCTGTAATAAAAATCAGGGGGACTCCCAGGTGAGGCACGAATTCATGGAACCTGATTTCGGCAACCATGTAAACAATAACGAACAATATTGGGAAATAGAGCCAGAAACTCCCTTTTACCAACCCTTCACCAGAAAGATATTCCGCTACCTCATTCTTGTCGTACGAGGGCAGATACCTGGCTCTGAAATAGAGTGCTACCGCAATTGCTGCAGGTATCGATGCCACGAGAAGGGGAATACCGAATCCTATGTAGGGCATGTCAACTCCTCCACCTATAATCATTACCGGGATACTTATGGGCGGTGCTACTTCCCCGAAGACCGATGCCATGGCAATAAAGCCGCCAACTGCCAGCCTGGGCATCCCAAGCCTGAGGAGGATGGGGGCAGCCAGGGCTCCTGTTGTAAGTACACAGGTAGAGGCAAGGCCTGTGAGCATCCCCGGGAACATTATGAATATCACAATGGCTATCATCAGGAGTGTAGGCTGCCTGTAAAACATCCTGAGAAGCATGCGGCTGATTCCCGCAAGGGCTCCGGTAGCCTCCATCGTCCGCATGAATATCATTGCGGTGCATATTATCAATATCGCTTCAAGAAAGCCAAATCCCCCTTCAACAAGGTGGCGTACCGGCAATCCGTTGCCACCCACCATTGCACCGGTAACAGCAGCCAGCATCAGCGATACCCCGGCAGGCATTTTAAGAAAAAACACCGATGCCGCGAACATGGCAAGCATACAGAGCAGGATAACCAGTTCGTAACTCATTTCAGGGTAATGTAGCATGGGACGGGCAAACAATGTGCCATGAAAAAGATCAACACCACATATCGCTGTTATTCTGACCGTTAAGATTGTCAACCCAATCAATATGAGACTATTTAGCCCATACTTATGGGATGTATGCGCCCACCTGCTGAAAGACTCTGCAGGCAGAGGCCGTTAATCCGGTCTCCCTGATAACTTCAACAAAGGATTACCACATTGCTTTCCAGACTATTGCATTTTCAGTTTCATAGGCAGCGCTGCACCGGAAATCTTTCAGCTGTAACAGGAATAATGGCTGGCCTGCTTTTTGCTGAATTATGGTTTCATAAAACAAACTGACATGAATTCCTTGATGAATACCGGTATTCTTCTCACTCTGCTGCTGACCTGGCCCGGATTGCCAGCTCAGCAGTTACAGCAAGCCGGGAACAGTACTCCGGTCAAGCCTTACATCGAGTACCTGCCGGGAGAACTGCCTCTTATTATTTCAATACCGCACGGGGGTTATCTTATACCGGATGAGATACCTGACAGACCATGTACAGATTGTGCCAAGAACCAGGATATCTACACGCTTGAAATCGGTCTCCGCCTCAGGGAAGAAATATACTTGAGGACAGGATCATATCCCCATGTAATTATAAGCCATCTGCACCGCACCAGGCTCGATCCGAACAGGAATATCACCGAAGCGGCAAGTGGCAATTCACTTGCTGAAGAGGCATGGCATGAGTTTCATAATCTGATTGACAGTGCCAGGAACAGGGTCGCCAGGGACTTCGGTAAAGGCCTGTATATCGACCTGCATGGACACAGACATGAACTGAAAAGAACAGAGATCGGGTATCTGTTCACCGGTGAGGAGCTCCAGCTCGATGACGAAATGCTTGACTTTGAAACATTTGTTGAATATAGCAGCATAAGGAATCTTGTTGCCGTCAATGTCAACAGGATATCCCACACAGGGCTCCTCAGGGGAGAATCAAGCCTGGGTGCCATGTTTGAGAAACATGGTTACCCTGCGGTACCCTCACCCGTCAACCCGTTCCCGAAAACCAATGAACCATACTTCCCGGGAGGTTACGATACCAGGAGGCATGGTTCCTCATCGGGAGGGACTATAGACGGAATACAGATTGAACTCGATCTTGAACTGAGATCAGATGAAACAAGACGCAACATATTTGCTGCCGATCTGGCGGATATCCTGATAAGCTATATCACCACTCACTATTTTCCGGACATTTTCCTGCACGATCAGGATACTTAAAAAACCCTGCTGCTTTCGCGTTCCGGAATAAACAATCATTACATTTGCTTACTGACACATCCTGCCATGCGATCAATAATTCTGCTTGCATCAATTCTGCTGTTTAATGTGCCTGCAATCCGGGATACCGGGATACCGGTAATAAAAGAAGGTGTCCTCGATCTTAGAGATATCTCATTTTCAGGCAGGTACAGCATCAAGCTGAATGGTGAGTGGGAATTTTACTGGAACAAACTCTATCGGCCCCATCATTTTCTCAATGCTGATATTCCGGAACCGGAAGGGTTCATTGATGTTCCCTCCTACTGGACAGATGCTGACCTGCCCGGAATAAAACCCACTGGTAAGGGTTATGCCACATACCGTCTTACCATCCTGCTGCCTGAAGGGCCACTCCCCCCCCTCGGACTCAACCTAAAGGTCTTCGACTCATCGTACGACCTATATGTGAATGGTCTTTTCCTGGGCAATAACGGTGTACCGGGGAGCAGGGAGGAAACATCCGTTCCGGAATACAATCCGCGGATATATCGCTTCCTGGCCGATACGAACAGGGTGGAAATAGTGCTCAATGTATCAAATTTCCATCATCGAAGGGGCGGATTCTGGTTACCGGCTGAATTCGGTACTTTCAACCAGATACAGTCGCATGCATCGGTAAACTATGGCAGGGCAATTTCCAATGTAAGCATGCTGGTAGTCTTCTGTATATTCTTCCTCTTCTTTTACCTGCTCTACAGAAAGGACAAAGTGCCACTGTTCTTTGCCATTGCCCTTATCGGAATGGCCCTGAGGCTTTTGGTGACAAACCAGTTCCTTATATACCTGTTCTTCAATCCGGCCTGGGATCTGATCATCAGGCTTGAGTACTTCAGCCTGTACATCACTCTTTCAGGCGGCTTCCTCTTCCTATGGTCCCTCTACAATTCAGCCTACCACCTGTTCTTTGCACGTCTGGCAGTTTTCCTCTTTTCATTGCTCCTGGTGGCAACCATTTTCCTTCCCGTTACAATATTCTCCTACTTCACCTTCCCCGTTTATGTCATGGTGGTGGTTTTCGCCATCAACTCACTGACCTGCAGTATTATCCAGTTGTACCGCAGTCGTCTTGTCGTTCATGCCTTCTATTTCGCCGGGTTCTTAATCATTGTATCAGCCGCCCTTCATGATATTATACTTGCCTTGTCGAATGTTTCGGGACATGGCAACTATATACTTTCCGAGGCCATACTAATATTTATATCCATACAGGCCGGACTGCTTATCTACAGGTGGGTAAGGTCATTCCGTGAGGAGGAGAAGCTCAGAAACAGAATGGAACAACTGAATCGCGACCTGGAGTCGATTGTGGAATCGCGTACCAGGGAACTTGTAAAGGCCAAGAACAGGGCCGAGTCATACAGCAAAAAAATTGAGAGACAGAACATAAGCCTCACCGAAACAATTCAGCTTAAAAACAAGATTTTTGCGGTTATTGCACACGATCTGAGAAGTCCGGTAGTAAACATACAGTACATCCTTAACCTTCTGAAAGAGGATGAATTCAGGGATAAATACCAGTCATTGGCCGGTTCATGCATTCAGTATTCACAGATGGTCATCAACCTTCTTGAGAACATGATGGTATGGGGGCGGGGTCAGGAAGACCAGATCAGATACTCTCCCGACCATCACGACCTTGCCGGCATTATCCTGACCAATATGAGCATCTACAAGGATAATGCCGACAGGAAAAACGTTTCAGTGAACTTCACACAGATAGGAAGAACTATTGCCTGGGTTGACAAGGACCTCATCGACATAATTATCAGGAACCTGCTTTCAAATGCCATAAAATATACCAACAGGGGAGGAAGAATAAGCATTCTGCTGAAAGAGAAACACGATGGAGTTGATCAAACCATAATAAAGATCTGCGATAACGGGGTCGGGATACCTGTCGAAAAACAATCAGGACTGTTCACCTCAAAGGAGATAGAAAGTACCCCGGGTACAGAAAACGAAAAGGGGACAGGATTCGGGCTGAAACTGGTTCACGAGCTGGTTATTGTCAACAAGGGAACCATAGAGATGGACAGCACCCCCGGTGAGGGAACCTGCTTTACCATAGCACTGCCCGGTAAAAAACCCCCGGAGGATTAACCAGCCTTACCTTACCGGAAACCTGCCGCCGGTATTAACGGGTTCATCGGGTCAGCGGACTATACAGATAAGCTGGTATTATTGCCTTGTAAGTTCCGCAAGACCTTCCCTGTCGGTAATCACAATTTCTTTCCCTGAAACAACAATATATCCCTCACTCTCCATCTCATTGAGGGCCCTTGAAAGAGAAGGCCTAGCGACACCAAAAAAATCGGCCAGTTCGCGATGTGTCCTTCCCAGCCTGACCCTGCCATTCCCATTACCATCCTTCTCCAGGAAATAGTTAGCCAACTTCCCCTTTATTGTCTTGAAGGTCAGGAACTTTATCTTCTCGGAGAGAAACTGTGAACGGTTTGAAATGTTGTTCAGATAGTTTGTAAGCAACCTCTCATCCGTACGGAGCAGTCTGACAAAATCGTTCCTGTCAATTGTAAGTATCTCTGCATCGGTTACAGCAGTAACATTCACCGGATATCTGTTGTTTGAGCCAAACAGAAAGGCCGGAGCAAGAGCTCTGGGCGTTCCAATGTCCTCGATCTTGAGAGTCTTTCCGGAATAGTCAACCATCTCACCCTTCACTGTACCCGATACCACTATCTGCAGGGAACGGATTTCTTCACCGCTGATTGCCACCACGGAACCGGAAACATACCGCCTTAAACGGCAGTTTGCCTTTTGCAGAAGAGCTGATATTGACTCAGGATCAAAACCCCTGAATATGGGTGAGCCGGTTAAAACCTGGTAGTCGATCATGAATAACTTTTATTTAAAGATACAATTATATACTGATTGTAACATATGTTACAAATCCTTATCTGGATTTAATCTAAGTTTGTATTAAAATAGTTTAGCCGAATATGAAAAGAGAGATAATAAGGATTGATGAAGATAAATGCAACGGGTGCGGACTGTGCATCCCAAATTGTCATGAGGGTGCCCTGCAGATCGTTGACGACAAGGCCAGGCTGATAAGCGACCTGATGTGCGACGGCCTGGGCGCATGCATCGGGCACTGTCCTGAAGGAGCTATTAGTCTGGAGATACGTGAGGCGGTGCCCTACAATGAGAAGGCAGTAATGGCCGATATGATCCTTAAAGGTAAAAACACAGTGATTGCACACCTGAAACATCTAAAGGACCACAATGAAACTGGGTTCCTGAAAGAGGGGATTGAATATCTGCTTGAAAACAGGAAGATGGCTGATTTCAATATTGATGAGGTGCTGGAGGCAGTTAACGGTCATGCAACCACCGGTCAGGCACCAAAGGTACAGGCCTCAGACAGCCATAGAGCACACGGACATGGGCATGCTCACTCCCACTCCCCCCATGCTGGCGGATGCCCCGGCTCGCAGGCTATGACGATTGAAAGAGACCAGGTTGTCCTGGCAGGTAGCATGGAAGCCTCGAATGCACCCTCGGAACTCAGGCAGTGGCCCGTTCAGATGCATCTGATCAACCCTTCAGCAGGGTATTTTCAGAACTCAGACCTTTTGATAGCCGCCGACTGTGTAGCCTTTGCAGCAGGTAATTTCCATGGCAGGTATCTGAAAGGCAAGACAGTGGCCATTGCCTGTCCCAAGCTCGACTCCAACACTGAGGTCTATGTCAGGAAGATAACCTCCCTCATTGACGAGGCCAGGGTAAATACAATCACAGTCATGATGATGGAAGTACCATGCTGCGGAGGTCTTTTAAGACTTGTAAAGGCAGCCTGCGAACAGGCTGCAAGGAAGGTCCCCGTGAAGATGCTGATAGCGGGTATAAACGGTGATGTCATAAAGGAAGAATGGGTATAGTCGGATGAAATACTCATCGAGTAAAAAATAAACCGGGGGATCGATTCCCCCGGTTCTATTCTATGTGAAATACCGGCAATCTCCGCTTCCGGTCCCATGATGGGACCGGAGACTGCTGCAAGCCTGCTATCGCTCTATAAGCATCATCTCATTGAGCAGGTAGCCGGCCCCGGCAAACTTGTCAATTATGAAGAGTGCATAGCGGATATCGAGACTTATGTTGCGGCTCTGCTCCGGATTGAAGGCCATGTCACTGGCAACTCCCTCCCACGCCCTGTCGAAGTTGACACCTATAAGGTGACCCTCGGCGTTGATAACCGGACTACCCGAGTTTCCCCCTGTGGTGTGATTCGTAGCTATGAAACAAACCGGAACCTCACCATCCTGTGTATATCTCCCAAAATCGCGGCTCGCATACAGATTTCTCAGTCTCTGGGGAACATCATAGTCATAAATGTCCGGATTATCCTTTTCCATAATGCCCTTAAGGGTAGTATAGTGCTTATGGTAAACAGCATCCCTTGAATCATAGCCCCTGACCTGACCGTAGGCGACCCTGAGGGTTGAATTGGCATCGGGATAGAAGATGCGATCGGGTTCAAACTCCATCTGCGCCAGCATGTAAGTCTTGTTAAGATTCTGTATCTCGCCATTGATTCTGCTTACCTGGCCACGATAGTTATCTCCGAGGTACTGATCAACATCCACGGCAAGCATATAAAGAGGATCCTTTGCCATCTTTTTAGCGGCCGACTTGTTGAAATTGGCAAGGAATGACTTCAGCCTGGTCTCATCGGCAAAAACCGTCTTTGAATACATGTCGGCAACGGCAGCACTGAAGTCACCCTTATATTTCTGGTTGATCCTGATAAACTCAGGTGCCTGATTATCAACTGGTATCAGCCGTGAATAAAGTTCCAGCATCGCTACCGCTATTCTCTTGTCAACATTGACATCATAATTCCTGAAGAAACCCGTTGCCGAAGAGGCTGCGTTATCTGCAGCACGACTTATTGCCTCAGGGGTTGCCTCCGGCGAGGTAGCCATCGAAACCAGGCTTCTGAATCCGCGGGCATTGCCCACAGCCTCAATGCCGCTGCTGAAGAATACCTCGTTAGTAAAACTGTTGACGACATTATATTTTACCAACTCATCGTAAAGTCTCTCATATTCCGGCAACAAGTTCCCGTACTTTGCTTTTCTCTCAGCACCCGTATTGGCCCACGACCGGAAGCGTTCCTCATATTCTCTCTTCTTCTCAATTGTCCTCATTTTATCGAGGCCCTGCTGCTCACCTATCCATCTTTTCCATGAATTAGCAACTCCCGACTTCTTCGAAGAGTATTGTATTCTTACCAGGGCATCCTTTGCCATCTCATCCTCATATATTTCAATTTTCTTTCCTCTCAGCTCTATCATTTTCGGATTGAGGTGGTTCCTCACCATATCGATATGGTATGAGGGAACATACTGGCTGGTACTTCCCGGGTATCCGAAAACCATTGAAAAATCACCCTCCTGTACACCCTTCAGTGAGATCGGAAAAAAATATTCAGGTTTGTAAGGCACATTATCTGCTGAATAGTCTGCCGGTTTGTTGTCCTTGTCAGCATATATCCTGAACAGTGAAAAATCGCCAGTATGACGCGGCCATACCCAGTTGTCGGTCTCGCCACCGAATTTCCCTATAGCCGATGGAGGAGCGCCTACGAGCCTCACATCACGAAATACCTCATTAACAAAGAGGAAGTACTGGTGACCCATGAAGAAGGGTCTTACCGAAGCCGTGTAGTGAGTACCCTCAACGGCGGCGCGCCTTATTCCTGCGCTGTTTTCATTGATTATCCGCTCCTTCTCATCCTCACTCATTCCCTCCTTCACACCGGCCATAACCTGTTCAGTTACATCCTCCATCCTCTTCAGAAATGTCACGGTGAGGCGTGGGTTAGGCAGCTCCTGCTCCTTTGACATTGCCCAGAAACCATCTGTCAGATAGTCGTGTTCAAGGGTAGAATGTGCCTGGATCTGGCCGTAACCGCAATGGTGGTTGGTAATCAGCAATCCCTGTCCCGAAATGACTTCACCCGTGCATCCGCCACCGAAGATGACAATGGCATCCTTCATGCTTGCCCTGTTGACACTGTAAATATCCTCCGCGGTAAGTTTGAAACCCTTTTCCTGCATCAGCCTGATATTGTACTTCTCTATCAGGATAGGTATCCACATACCTTCATCGGCCCTGGCTACACCCGTAACCAGGAGGGCCATAAGAATTGTAAAAACAATAGTCTTCCTTCTCATAATTATCTATTTTGATTGTTCTGTAAACTTCTTCAGTTCGCGGTAAAGGCTTTCGACCGGCAGTCCCATTACATTGAACCACGACCCCTCTATCCTCTCGGTGGCCACCATGCCTATCCATTCCTGTATACCGTAGGCTCCGGCTTTGTCATAAGGTTTATACTCATCAACATAATATGCTATCTCATCTTCATCCAGCTTACTGAAAATCACTGTGGTCTCAACGGAAAAACAGTTTCTGTGATTGCTGTCCGACACGATGCATACACCTGTTATTACCCTGTGACTGCGCCCCGAGAGTGCCCTTAAGAACTCCACAGCCTGTTCACGCGATTCCGGCTTGGGCATAATAATATCATCACAGAGTACTGTAGTATCGGCAGTGATGAGTATCTGACCCCGACCGAGCGATAATGCCAGTTTGTCGGCTTTTAGCTCCGCCAGGTACAATGCCGCATTTTCCGGCAGAACCGAGGGAGGGCATTCCTCACTGATATCAGGATCAGCAATATCGAATGAAATGCCAAGATCAGCCAGCAATTCACGCCTTCTTGGCGATACCGAACCCAGTATTATGTGATATTCCTTAAGTTTCTCGGTAAGCATTTTAAAAGATTCGGGCAGTAAGTATCAGTTTGACGACAGCAGTGTAAACAATACCGGCAAGCATCACTATCTTCATCACGGTGCTGGCTTCATGAAAATGACGCTTACCCCTGCCGGTGAGTACCATATATGTTGCCAGAAGCATCGGCGAAACAAGTGCGACAGTTATATAGACAAAAGTTAATTTGTCACTTACAAACAGGACCCATACAACATACAATGTGATAATCACACTGAATATCAATGCTGTAACGATGGTCTTTGAACCCTTTATACCCACTACGATCGGAAGGGTGTTCCTTCCATACTCCCTGTCACCCTCATAATCCTCGATATCCTTGATGATCTCCCTAACCAGGGTTGTGAGGAAAGCAAAAAGGGCAAAGCCCCCTGCCCAGAAAAACAGCAGTTTGTAATAGGGGTGGTCAGCTGCGTTATTTGAATAGTAACCGTACATTGGCGGAAATTCAAAGACGGCAACGATAAACGGAACCAGGGCTGTCAGCATCGAGACTATCAGATTTCCGATAAGAAATTGTCTCTTGTAGCTGGCAGAGTAGAACCAGAGCAGTCCCGACACCAGCAGGAAAATTGTTCCAAACCAGAAGTAGCCAACGCTCCACGATACGTAGAAACCCGCGACTACTCCTGCCAGATTCAGAATATTGTGGAGCATCATGGCCTTGCGGCGGGGAATGACGGTACCGACTATTACGTTCCCCCTGTTGATCAGGTCAGTCTTTATGTCGAAGTAATCGTTTATGACATAACCTCCGGCCGTCAGGCACACGGTTGCAAACACAAGCGCCAGGAAATTATACCAGGGAAACTGAAGCTCAACCATCATTGATTCACCGGTCAGTGACAGCACAGTCATCTGCGATACCAGTGAACCAAGCAGAAGGTACCTTATCATTACCATTGTGGCAATGACAATTAGCAGATTCTTCCATCTTATGACTCTCAGGAGCTCTTTCATCTTTTACCAGCTGAATGCGTCACCGTCCATCCATTTATCATGAAGCCTCATAACCTGCTCAATTACATCCCTTACGCAACCTTCACCACCTTTCTTGTCGGAAATATATACCGACAATTGTTTTATTTCACTGTCAGCATCTGCAGGACATACAGGTATCCCGACAAGTTTCATTATCTGAAAGTCGGGGATATCATCTCCCATGTAAAGGATATCATCACAATTTAGTGAATACTTCTTTACCAAATGATTGAAATGGTCAATTTTCGACCTGCTGTTCATGTAGATGTCCGTCACGCCAAGGATCCTGAGTCTTTTTACGTAATCCTTTGATTTTCCTCCCGATATGATTGCAACCCTGTAGCCTTTTCTAACAGCAAGCTGTATGGCATATCCGTCGCGCAGGTTCACCGTTCTGGTTGGCAGCCCGAAGCTGCCAATAGGGATGGTCTGTTTCGAAAGGACCCCGTCAATATCAAAGATAAAGGTTCTTACCCTGCCCAGACTTTCCTTGAAATTACTCATCTTCAAATCTTGCTTCTTATTATTGAATCACTTACTATCTTATACAGTTTCCCCATATCATCTGAAAAGGATAGCATATCCATATGTTTCGCCATGGTGCTTATGTCATTCCTCGAGGCAGGGCCGGTCTGGGCAGTGGCAGGTCCCATATCGAGAGCCTTTTCCACAGTCTCCCTTATGAGGGGTGCGAATGCCGTCATGTCGAGACCCTCCCTGCGGGCAATCTCCATTCCGCAGTAAAGCATGTGGTTGGCAAAGTTGGAAATAAATACCGCAGCCAGGTGCACCTTGCTTCTGCCAATAGAATCGATGTGATGAATATTAGGGCTGACGGAGGAGACGGCAAGGTCAATTGTCCGGAGAGTCCCGGCATCTGATGCCTCTGTAAAGAAATGCACCTCCCCCAGGTTTGCCTTTCGTCCGTTTGTAAAGCTCTGCAACGGATAAATCACACCAGTATGGCTGATGGATTCTGGAAATACTTCCATTCCTGTACTGCCTGAGGTATGAACAACTATGGTTGATGGTCCGACATGGAGCTTCCTCGAGAGGGAATAAATTGAATCATCGGGGACAGCCATTATAACAAGTCCATTATCATCGGGCACCTGGTATGTTTTCAGCACGTTGGAACTGACCCTTGCCGCAAGGGCAGAAGCGGTATCACGATTCCTGGAAATAACACCCCCTATTTCATGACCCGCTTCATGGAATGAGACAGCCAAGGCTTCAGCAACCCTGCCGGAACCAATTATTGTTATAACGGCCTTGCCCATTCCGAATTTGTCACTTCTTGCCGTACAGGTCCTCCTCCATCGCGGTAACGTCTATCTGGTAAACCCGGTAGAGAGGCTGATAATAGGAATAATTACTACTGTTATACAGATAGTTGCATTCCCAGTAAGCCTTGCCTGACACAAGCAACATGGCAGGGGAAGTAAAGCCTGACAGATATTCGACCCACTCTGAAGGATTGCACAGGTAATAGGTGGCTGAACTATTTGCAAGAGGCACAAAACTTACAGTATTGTCCTCAACACTGAAATATACATTCACAGGTTCCCTGGTCAGGGTCTGGACAACATCCTTTCCGCAACCGCATCTTGCCTGTTTCTTACAGCCCATGTCAACAAAGAGGGGCAGGAGAAGCAGTGCAAAAACCACTATCCTTCTTGCTGATTTCAGTATCATTGGCTTGTTCATCCCTGGTTTTCTTCAGTATATAACATACAAAGTTAGTAATTTATTGCATCAAAAAGAAAAGCCGCCGGATTGTAATGTTCCGGCGGCTTAAAGTCACGCTTGGCATTTCAGGCCTGGGCAGTGGGTCCGCCAAAGGTCATTGGCATCACCGGCCCCGATCCTGTAATCTCCTTTATGATCCCATGTACCGATTCATACTTTGCTATATTGTCCTCAAGAGCGGCGGCAAGTCTTTTGGCATGTTCCGGAGTCAGTATGATCCTCGACATTACCTTGGCTTTGGGTACACCCGGCATCACCCTTACGAAATCAATCACAAACTCAGCTGAAGAATGGGTGATTATCGCAAGATTTGAATAGGTCCCCTGCGATACCTCTTCATTGAGTTCAATGCTGATCTGGTTATTTCCCTTGGGATCCGTCATAACAATACTTCTTTATCAGTTCTCTTCTGCATCAACACTTTCGGCTTCCGGAATAAGGCTTTCATACTCCTCAAGTGAGCCTACAATAAGATTATTGTATTCCCTTAAGCCGGTTCCGGCCGGTATCAGGTGGCCAACGATGACATTCTCCTTGAGGCCTTCAAGTTTATCAACCTTGCCAAGAATAGCCGCTTCGTTAAGCACCTTTGTTGTCTCCTGAAATGAGGCTGCCGAAAAGAAACTGTTTGTCTGAAGGGCTGCCCTGGTAATACCCTGAAGAACCTGACATGAGGTTGCGGGTATGGCATCCCTGGCATCAGCCAGCTTCAGATCGCGTCTCCTCAGCATCGAGTTCTCATCCCTGAGCTTACGGGCAGTAATAACCATCCCCGGTTTCAGGGTCTGCGAATCACCTGACTCAAGGATGATCTTCTTGCCAAATATCCAGTCATTCTCATCCATAAACTCAAGCTTGTCAACAATCTGTCTTTCAAGGAATTTGGTGTCGCCCGGGTCAATTATCTCAACCTTACGCATCATCTGTCTTACAATCACTTCAAAGTGTTTATCGTTAATCTTCACACCCTGAAGCCTGTAAACCTCCTGTATTTCATTGACGATATACTCCTGTACCTTGGTCGGACCCTTTATATTTAGGATGTCAGTAGGGGTTATTGCCCCGTCGGAAAGAGGGATGCCGGCTCTGACATAGTCATTCTCCTGGACAAGGATCTGCTTGGACAGGGGAACAAGATATTTCTTAACTTCTCCTGCCTTGGAGGTGATGGCAATCTCCCTGTTACCCCTCTTTATCTTGCCGAATGAAACCTCACCGTCAATCTCTGCAACTATTGCAGGATTGGAAGGGTTCCTGGCCTCAAAAAGTTCAGTTACCCTGGGCAGACCACCGGTTATGTCCCCCGATTTTCCTACGGCCCTGGGTATTTTAACCAGTATATCGCCTGCCTCTACCATCTTCTCGCTGTCCACAACCAGGTGGGCACCTACCGGAAGGTTGTATGACTTTTCGCCGGTACCATCAGAAGATATGATGCTGATAGCCGGGTTCTTGGTTTTATCCCTGCTTTCGACGATGACCTTTTCACGGAATCCTGTCTGCTCATCTGACTCCTCACGGAAAGTGACTCCCTCAATAAGGTAATCGAACGACACCTTACCGGCTGTCTCAGAGATGATCACGGCATTGAAGGGATCCCATTCGCAAATGAGCTGTCCCTTTTCAACCTCCTGTCCGGGCCTGATATAAAGCTTCGAACCATAAGGTATGGTATGGGTAGTAAGAGCTATTCCGGTCTTCTTGTCAATTATCCTGAGTTCCCCGAGCCTGCCTATTACGATGTCAATCTGTCCCTTATCAGGGTCGGTTTTCGACACCGATCTCAACTCTTCTATCTCTGCCACACCGGAATACCTTGCAACGAGGCTCGACTCGGTGGTAATATTTGAAGCTGTACCCCCAACATGGAAGGTTCTCAGGGTAAGCTGGGTTCCCGGTTCACCGATACTCTGTGCAGCTATAACGCCCACAGCCTCACCCTTCTGAACCATCTTGCCTGTGGCAAGGTTACGGCCGTAACACTTGCTGCAGACTCCCTTTTTCGACTCACAGGTAAGGACAGATCTTATCTCAACCTGTTCTATCGGCGAATCCTCAATGTATTTTGCGAGATCAACGGTAATTTCTGCACCGGCTGTAACGATAAGTTCTCCGGTCAGCGGGTGATATACATTGTGAACCGCAGTCCTACCGAGTATTCTTTCATAAAGTGTTTCAACAATCTCCTCGTTCTTTTTGATGGCCGTGGCTACCAATCCCCGCAGGGTTCCGCAATCCTCCTCCGTAATTATTACATCCTGCGACACATCAACAAGTCGACGTGTAAGATAACCTGCATCGGCTGTCTTGAGGGCTGTATCAGCCAACCCCTTGCGGGCACCGTGAGTTGAGATAAAATACTCGAGTACTGACAAACCCTCCTTGAAATTCGAAAGAATGGGGTTCTCAATGATCTCCGAACCGGTTGATCCCGATTTCTGAGGTTTGGCCATAAGGCCCCTCATGCCTGAGAGCTGACGTATCTGCTCCTTCGAACCTCTTGCCCCTGAATCGAGCATCATGTACACGGAATTGAACCCCTGCCTGTCTGATGATATCTGTTTCATCAACTCCTGTGTAAGCCTGGCATTTACATGGGTCCAGATATCTATGATCTGGTTGTAGCGCTCATTATTGGTAATGAAACCCATGCTGTAGTTGGCCAGAACCTCTTCAACCTGGTCGTATCCCTCCTTTACAAATGTGGTTTTGGCCTCAGGGATTATTACATCATCGAGGTTGAAAGAAAGGCCTCCCTTAAACGCCATATAGTACCCGAGGTCCTTTATATTGTCGAGAAAATCAGCCGTCTTGGCAGTTCCTGAAAGCTTGAGTACATTACCGATGATATCCCTCAGCGATTTCTTGGTGAGCAATTCATTAATGAATCCAACCTCCTCAGGAACAACCTCATTGAATAGGATCCTGCCAACGGTTGTTTCTATCAGGTGATTAACCCTCTTGCCGTCAACAACGTCATCGACTTTTACCTTGATTATGGCATGAAGTTCAACCCTTCCCTCGTTATAGGCAATGTTAACCTCATCGGG
>JAVEWX010000230.1:0-3628 GCA_034004335.1 Bacteroidales bacterium
CTGCAATGCAATGTCCCTGTTAATTTTTAATGTTTTTGCAAAAAATTAATATCTTTGCGCCTCAATAAAGAATAATCGGAAAAAATACCGCAAAAATCCAAATTAGAGAGAAATGCAAAACAAAGCAGCTATTATCGTTCTGGCAATTGCACTGGCTCTGGTATCTATTTACCAGCTTTCTTTTACCGGTGCAACCTGGAAAGTCAGGAAAGATGCCCGGGAATATGCAGAAGGCGACATGGTGAAACAGAGGAAGTACCTCGATTCATTATCGGCCCTGCCAAAAGAACAATGGAGTTACCTGGGATACACCTTCAAGGAAGTTCAGAAAAAAGAAATGAATCTCGGTCTTGACCTTAAGGGCGGGATGAACGTAATTCTTGAGGTATCGGTTGAGGACATACTTAAGGCTCTCTCTAACTATAACCCCGACAAGACATTCAATGAAGCTCTTGTCCGTGCAAAGTCGCAGTACCAGACTCAGGCAGGAGCCGATTTTCTTAACCTTTTCGGCAGAGCTTTCGAGGAGATCGATCCAAATGCAAGGCTGGCGGCAATCTTCGGCACGGTAGAGCTCCGCGACAGGATTAACTTCAACTCCTCAAATGCTGATGTTCTCAATGTTCTTAATACGGAAATCGAGAGCGCCATATCAAACTCATTCAACATTCTCCGCACCAGGATTGACCGTTTCGGAGTGGTGCAACCTAATATTACCCAGCTTTCCACACGAGGTAACATACTTATAGAGCTACCCGGGCAGGATGACCCGCAGAGGGTCAGGGAACTGCTTCAGGGAACTGCAAACCTCGAATTCTGGGAGACTTACGAGAATGGGGAGATAATCAATTATCTGATCCAGGCAAATAGTCTTCTCAGGGAAATGGAGGCAAATACACTTCCGGCCGACACTTCCCTTACAGCATCTGAATCATTGGCACTGCCTGCTGACACTGCAAAGGGAAGTCAGTCACTTGAGGACCTGATAAGTCAGGATACCGGATTGGCCGTAGCTGATACCCGTGAGGAGTTCAATGTCCAGAATCCGCTTTTCGGAGTACTTAGTCCGAGAGTTACTGAACAGGGAGAACCGCTGCCTTCGAGCATGGTCGGACTTGCCGCCGGTATCGACACCGCCCAGGTTAACCGTTACCTTTCAATGAACCAGGTCAAGGCGCTTTTCCCTCGCGACGTTTTCTTCCGCTGGAGCCAGAACCCTTACAAATATGATCCGAGCGGAACACTATATGAACTTCACGCCATTAAGGTCACCACACGCGACGGAAGGGCTCCCCTTACAGGCGATGTGATAACGGGCGCCAGACCAACCACCGGGGTAACCGGTTCGGAAGTGAAGGTAGACTTTACGATGAATGCTGAAGGAGCAAAGACATGGGCCAGGATGACACGCGACAATGTCGACCGTTGTATTGCTGTATTGCTCGACGGTTATGTGAGGTCATATCCGAGGGTGGTAAACGAGATTACCGGAGGAAACACTGAGATAACCGGTGATTTCACAATTGAAGAGGCAGACGACCTTGCCAATATTCTGAAATCGGGAAAAATGCCAGCCCCTGCAAGGATAGTATCAGATACAGTCGTGGGACCGACTCTTGGAAAGGAAGCAATCAATTCCGGTATGGTGTCATTCATCATATCATTCATTATTGTGCTGGCTTATATGATCTTCTACTACAGCCGCAGTGCAGGTACAATTGCCGATATAGCACTTGTAGCCAACATATTTCTTATCATGGGAATTCTTGCTTCCCTGGGATCAATTCTCACCCTCCCGGGTATCGCAGGTATTGTACTTACAATGGGTATGTCGGTTGACGCAAACGTTCTCATATTCGAGAGAATCAGGGAGGAACTCCGGGCTGGCAAAGGAATGAAGCTTGCAATCGCCGATGGTTATAAGGGAGCGCTTTCGGCCATCCTCGACTCGAACCTTACAACCCTTCTTACAGGTGTCATACTTTATGTTTTCGGAACAGGCCCGATCAAGGGATTCGCAACCACTCTCGTAATTGGTATCTTTACATCGCTGTTCTGCGCAATCTATATCACCCGCCTCATTTATGAATGGCAGCTTAAGCGCAACACCAAGCTTACATTCTCGATTAAGATGACTGCCAATATCCTGAAAAACACCAGGATAGATTTCATTGGGAAAAGGAAAATCTTCTATGGCATTTCAATAGCCATAATGGTTGTTGGCCTGGCGTCGCTGATTGTAAGGGGATTGAATCCCGGTATCGATTTCGCGGGAGGACGTACATACGTAATCAGGTTTGACGAGAGCGTGAACACTGCCGACGTTGCATCAAGGCTTTCAGATGCGTTCGGAGAAGCGCCTCAGGTGGTTACTTTCGGTTCCGACGACCAGGTTAGGATAACCACTAAATACAAAATTAACGAGACAGGGGTGGATGATGAGGTGGAAACGCTTCTCTACGAAGGATTGAAGGACATGGTGCCCGGTGATGTGACAAAGGAAGTGTTCCTGTCGAAATACAGGCAGAGTTCAGAGACAGTAGGTCCGACAATTGCCGCGGATATCAAATCGCGGGCTGTTTTCGCCGTCATATTTGCCACTATTATTATGTTCCTTTACATCTTTATAAGGTTCAAGAACTGGCAGTATGGGATGGGAGCAGTCGCTTCCACAATCCATGACACACTGGTTGTTCTGGGGATCTACTCCCTGCTTTGGGGAATTATGCCATTCTCGATGGAGATCGACCAGTCGTTCATAGCAGCAATCCTTACCGTAATAGGTTATTCAATAAACGATACGGTTGTGGTTTTTGACCGTCTCAGGGAATTCATTCCAATGCACAGGAAACGTCCTATCAAGGAGGTGTTGAACCTGGCTCTGAACGACACTCTCAGCCGTACATTGAATACAGGTATAGCATCCATACTCGTACTGGTGATTATGTTCTTCTTCGGAGGTACAACGATCAGGGGCTTCCTCTTTGCAATGATCATTGGAATCATAGTGGGAACGTACTCTTCTATTTTCGTTGCTACTGCACTGGTATATGATACAACCAAAAAGAAGGGACTGAAAGTGTAATTTTCCCGGGTCTTCCCGGTTTGTCATACAGCCGCCTCCCTGCCGGAATTTCCGGGGGAGGCGGTTGATTTTTATTAAGGCCTTATATGCTGAATACCATAGCGGATTAATCTGTTTTTTTTCTACCTTTGTGTCTGCATTAACAGAATTACGGATCAGATGAGCGGTCAGGAAATAGTAATAATCGTAATAGTGGCTCTTCTTCTGTTCGGCGCAGACAAACTGCCCGAGATAGCCAGGGGAATAGGGAAAGGGATGCGCGATTTCCGCAAGGCAACCGATGATATCAAACGGGAGTTTGAGGAAAGCACCAGTGAGATCCGGAAAGACTTCCAGGAGGTCACAAACACTATAACTGGCGATGTCAGGGATATCTCCAGCAACATTCAGAAAGACGTGGATGAAATCTCCAGCAATATTCAGAAAGACGTGGATGATATTTCCGATAATCTTCAGCAGGAAGTGAGCGATTTCAGGAACGACCTGGAATCCGGGGTGAATGAAGTAAAGACTAATCTGGAATCGGGGGCCGAAGAGATAAAG
>JAVEWX010000231.1:0-3627 GCA_034004335.1 Bacteroidales bacterium
AGGTACTCACCGACCACCTGAGGCATGCTTCCCGCTTTATGAAAATGTCAGGGGATAGTGATAATCGTCTCTTCAATCAGTATGTACTTAATCCCAGGATTGAGAATGAGTTACTGGTTGTCTGGAGGAAGGCCCTTGAAGACATGAGGGGAACCTTCGAAGAAATAGCAGATCAGATAGGGATTTTCGAGGATGAAAACTACTATGGGGTCCCGATATCTCCTGCCGGGGTTGCCCAGAATAAGATAGCCGATAAAAGGTCTCTTGCCATTTTCGCGGTAGCCTGGTACAGATCGCAGGGTGTTCCTGCCCGCCTTGAACCGGGAACATCCATTCCTCAATACTTTGATGTAAAATGGATCGATATACTCTTGCCCGGAACCGGATATCCTCCGGGAGAAAGGTCGTGGGTAACCTTCCGCAATGCAGGTTTCATTCCTGACCCCGGTTATTATCAGCATTTCACCATTGCCCGGAACGAGAATGGATTTCATCGTACCCTCAATCTTGGATACTACAGGAAAATCACAGAATTAAGTGACTCCATACCGGTCATCCCTGGTCACTACATGCTTGTTACCGGTGACAGACAGGAAAGCGGTGAAATACTTTCCGGAATTTCATTTTTCAGCCTTCTGCCGGGAGAACATATTACACTTAATATAGAACCCAGGAAAAGACATTAACCATACCTGTCGTAACCTGAAAGGCAATAAGCTAATAGCACTATGAAAAACCCGATCATAACTGCAGTATTGATAATGGCAATTATTGCATCATCATGTAACAGCACCCCGGAGATGAATCTAATCTCTTATGTCGACCCTTTCATCGGAACCTCGGCACATGGCCATGTTTTCCCGGGTGCGACAACGCCCTTCGGGATGGTTCAGCTTAGTCCCGACAATGGAACCAGTGGCTGGGACTGGTGTTCCGGATATCATTATTCGGATAGCGTCATCGCCGGATTCAGTCACACTCATCTGAGTGGAACCGGTATAGGCGACCTGGCTGACATTCTGTACCTCCCTTCGATGACTCCTTTTTCCCTTGAGATAAAAAACCCGGCAGCCTCAATTGCCAAGGAAAACAGGTCGTCCTTTTCCCATTCTGATGAATATGCCTCTCCGGGTTACTATTCGGTACTCCTCAGTAATGGTGTAAGAATTGAACTGACTGCCAGTCAGAGAACGGGGTATCAGAGATATACTGCCCTTCGCGATGGAACCATGAGCGTTCTCGCAGACCTTGGTTTTGCTATTAACTGGGACAGGCCCGTAGAATGTCATCTCGAGTATGACGGAGAGATGCTTACGGGTACCCGGAATTCCTCGGGGTGGGCGACCATGCAGTACCTGAACTTTGCGTCCATGTTTTCCAGGAAACCCGACAGCATCGTTATGATTGTTAATGGCACACCGACGGCTGAATGCAGCGTTTCGGGAAGAAATATCGGCGCAATCCTCTATTTTGCTGTCAATGAGGGCGACGAGATTGTTGTCAGGACCGGATTATCGGCTGTTGACAGGGGAGGGGCAGTGCTCAACCTGGTTCAGGAGTCGAAGGGTAAAAACTTTGACAGGATCAGAAGGGAAGCAGAAACGACATGGAACCGTTGCCTGTCAGCAATTGGAGGCGTGGAAGCCGACCCTGAAACCAGGAAAGTATTCTATACTTCCCTTTACCGAACCATGATAGCTCCAAACCTCTATATGGATGCTGACGGTCGTTACAGGGGTACTGACAGGCAGATACACACTGCCGAAGGATTCACAAACTATACCGTTTTTTCACTCTGGGACACCTACCGGGCTGCACATCCGCTGCTTACTATTACTCAGCCCGGCAGGATTCCCGATTTTATAAACACCATGCTGAATATCTACCTTCAGCAGGGCAAACTGCCTGTCTGGTCTCTGGCCGGCTGTGAAACGGATTGCATGGTCGGATATCATTCGGTTCCGGTAATTGCCGATGCCCTCCACAAGGGTTTCCCGGGCTTTGACCACAACCTGGCCTGGGAAGCCGTGAAACACTCTTCGATGATGGACTTCAGGGGTCTTGATCATTACAGGAACTTTGGTTATATACCTTCAGAGCTTGAAAATGAGTCGGTTGCAAAAACCCTCGAGTACTGTATCGATGACTGGTGCATTTTACAAATGGCCGGGGATATGGGTTTCAAGGAAGATTCCCTGGAATATGCCAGGAGATCGCGCTTCTACAGGAACCTGTTTGACAATGGTACTCTTTTTATGCGGGGACGATACAGCGACGGCTCATGGAGGGAACCCTTTGAACCCCTCTATTCAAATCACCGCCAGGATGACTATACTGAAGGGAACGCCTGGCAGTATACCTGGCTGGTGCCTCACGATACAGAGGGACTTATTGACCTTTTCGGAAGCAGGGAACTCTTCGTCGAACGGCTTGACTCACTATTCAGGATTGATGAGTCGGTGAAGGGTGAGTTTGCCTCGCCCGATATATCCGGCCTTATCGGACAATATGCACACGGCAATGAACCCGGACACCATATTCCATATCTTTTTGCAATGGCAGGTGAACCTCAAAAAACAAACCAGATGGTACGCAGGATAATGAGGGAACTGTACCATTCAGGCAAGGATGGGCTGTGCGGTAATGAGGACTGTGGCCAGATGTCGGCATGGTATGTGTTCTCTGCCATGGGGTTCTACCCGGTAAATCCTGCGAACGGAAAATATATCCTTGGAAGTCCGGCGCTTGACAGGGTTGTAATAAACCTTCCCGGGGGAAAAACATTCACGGTGACGGCCGTCAACAATACCCCAACATCCTTTGCAGTGAAGGAGGTGCTGCTTAACGGGAAACTCCTTGAAAGGAATTACATCACCCATGAAGAAATATTATCGGGTGGCGATCTGAGATTCATCATGGAGAGCAGATAACCTTTCCGTAATCATTTGCCTGCGATTTTTCAACAGCTGTTGATATAAATATTTCAGTCTGCGGCATATCGGATTGAAAATCTTTGGTATTTTTGTCCTGTTCAGGTGCAACGGTGGAGAAATCCACAGTTCATAATAGGGAATACGGTGAGAATCCGTAACAGTTCCCGCTGCTGTGAAGCCCGTTCGCCCAGGCGTTCATCGGAACAGGAATACCTGCCACTGTTCATTATCATGGATGGGAAGGCTCCTGGTCCGGGGATAAGTCAGAAGACCTGCCTGAACCAGTCATTTGTTCAAAGCTTTCGGGAAAAAGGCGTAGATATCATCAGTGCTATTACTCCCCGTCTTTTCCTGATGCAGCGAACTTTGATTCAGATACAGGTTCATTGCATAACTTAATATAACTACTATGAGGAAAAGTGTTCTGATTATTCTGGTTCTCCTGCTCGGCATAGTAATCACGTCGTGTGAAAAGAAGGAGGTGAGGAGCATCATTGATTTCGAGGATCTTCAGTTTGAAGAGGATGGTTACTGGAATGGATCTGATGGTTCCGGTAAATTCATTTCGGGAAATGGTGAGTTTGTCAACAGGTATGACACCGAATGGCAGTCGTGGAGCGGCTTCGCATATACAAACCATACAGATAACGTCACCTACGGGCTTGAAAATGAATACAGCTCAATTGCCGGCTCG
>JAVEWX010000232.1:0-3616 GCA_034004335.1 Bacteroidales bacterium
TGCTGCCAACTCCTCGACTATGTCCTGCCCGTAACCGCGGTACTCAATGCCGTCGTACATGCGGCCCAGAACCCTTGCCGTATCCTTCATCGACTCCTTATGACCAATCTGTGATCCTGAAGGACCCAGGTAGGTCACATGCGCTCCCTGATCATGTGCAGCCACTTCAAATGCACAGCGTGTGCGGGTTGATGTTTTTTCAAAGATGAGGGCTATGTTCTTTCCTTTAAGCCTCATCTGTTCGGTTCCGGCATATTTCGCCTTCTTGAGTTCGAATGAAAGATTGAGGAGAAATTTTATCTCTTCCGGTGTGAAATCAAGCAGCTTCAGAAAACTGCGGTTACGTAAATTGTATGCCATTGCATGTCTGTTTTTGGTTTTATAATTCCTGATGCCCTACGGGCAAAATATTATTTGTAATCTTCTGTTCTACAATGCTTGATGGTCTTCAGCCAACATCGCAATTCGCAAATCGCAAATCGCATATCAATCATACTCCATAGTGATCTTCGTCCCATAGCGCCTGTCTTCCAGTTTGAAAGCCTCGGTGATAACGCTCTTGGTGCCGCCCGACTTCACAAAATTCAGGCAGGCTTCTATCTTCGGGGCCATGCTGCCCTTGGCAAACTGCCCCTCATTAAGGTACTTCATGGTGTCCTTGTAATCAAGGAACTCCTTGATCTCCTGGTCAGACTGCTTGTAATTGATGTAAACATACGGAACATCTGTCAGAATGTAGAACTCGTCCGCACCAATCGTTGATGCAAGCAGTGATGATGCAAGGTCCTTGTCGATAACTGCCTCGGCCGGCCTGACATCATTCCTGTCATCGATATATACAGGCACCCCGCCTCCGCCTGCTGCAATGATGATGTTGCCCCTCAAAGCAAGCTCACGGATGAGATCATGATTCATTATGCTCTTTGGTTTTGGTGAGGGCACTACCCGGCGGAACCCCCCATGAGCCTTGACCTCCTCTTTAAAGAACCAACCTTTCGCATTAGCAAGCTCATCAGCCTGCTCCCTGGTGTAAATCTTTCCTACCCTCTTCTGCGGATCACTGAATGCAGGGTCATCCTTATCCACCACCACCGTGGTGATAAGGCAAACCACATTCTTTTCTATCCCATGCCTGTTTAGCACATTCTTGAACATCCGCTCTATCATGTACCCTATCCCGCCCTGGGAATCAGCAACGCAGATGTCGATGGGCATCTGGGCGATACCATACATCTGTTCACCGGCATCGTTCCGCATGAGAATGTTTCCTACCTGCGGACCATTCCCGTGCGTTATCACAAGATCATATCCCTCCCTGAGGAGAAAGACCAGGTTCTCAAGAGTATCAGTGGTATTCTTTTCCTGTTCTTCAATGGTACCTACCTGATCACCTCTGAGCAGTGCGTTGCCTCCCAGGGCAATTACTGCCAGCTTCTTGCTCATATCTGTCTTTTGATTTTAAGTTAACAAAGCTAAAATATTATTAGAAATTAAAACATGGCAAATATTTTTCCAGCCGGATCTGAGTTATTATAATACACCGCGACCAGCCGCGGAGGTTGAGTTTTGCATTTTTACTACATTTACAGCCAAATACCGTAGCGTGAAGTACAGCTCCCTCTCCCTGATCCCACTTTTTGTCTCTGTTTTATTGCTTCCCTCATGCAATGGCCACAATAAGTACAGGAACATGAAAGAGGGAGAGATCTACTATAATATTAAATATGTCAGTAACCCCTCATCTTTCTCTTCAGACCTCCTCCCGAAGGAACTTGTAATTGCCTTCAGGAATGACCTTATCTCCACCAGGTTTAAAACACCCATTGGAAACTCCGGAGTGACCACGGTGGTCAATCCGAAGGAAGATATATACGACACATACATTAACATCCTGTCATTCAAGTACTACTTTGCCGGAAACTACAGGGATATTCAGCCCGGTTTCAAATCCATGGAGGGAATTACTATTCACGATACCGGGAGGAAATCAGTCATATGCGGATTTAATTGCCGCCAGGCAAGGGTGGATCTGCCTGACAAGACAACTTCAAGATATATCTGGTATACCACCGAGATAAAAGCAGAAAATCCAAACAGGATGACTCCCTACCGGGAAGTGGACGGTGTATTGATGGACTTTTTCTATGTTATCGGCGACGCCGAACTCCAGTTTACGGCTGATGAGGTACTTGCGAAGCAGATCCCCGACAAGGAATTCCAGAGGAAAAGCAACTACCGGAGGGTCACTGCAAAGTACCTCGACACCCTTATCATGAAAATGATTTCGTTCTGATGATACCCTTTCGCATCAGCCAATTTTCTTACCTTTGCTAATCGTTCTACAGACCGCTGTAACAAGGGCACAATAATATCATCTTACGATGAGCAAGAAGAAGAAAGTAAATGGTTCATCATCACAGAAGAAGGTTTCAACCGGCAATCAGTCAGGGGAGAATCTGAGATTCATTGTGGGATTGGTATTGCTGGTCTTTGCACTCTACCTTCTGGTGGTATTCATATCATATGTACTTACTGGCAATGCCGACCAGGATTCACTCAGCATGCAGCCTGACGATAAGCCTTTTGCCTATAAGAACTGGGGAGGTAAGGTCGGTTTCAGGCTTGGCCATTACTTTATGTTCAACGGTTTCGGGCTTGGTTCCTTCTTCATTCCGCTGGTCATCGGCGCATTCGGACTGGCACTTCTGAAAGTCAGGTACTTCAGGCTCTGGAAGAATGTGCTCCGCTTCCTTATGGCAACAGTTCTCGTTTCAGTGATCCTTGGCTACTTTGCAGGACAGTCAACCTTCCTTGGTGCCGGACCTGGCGGAACTTTTGGCTATATGCTTGCCAGCTACCTTAATGACGGCCTGGGGAAAGTCGGTACAGGTGCTGTACTGCTGATTGTGACAATTGCCTACCTCATTTTCGCTCTCCATGTAAGCCCACAGACAATAAGGCAACCTATTGCCACTGTGACCAGGGCAGGTGTATCGGTACTCACCGGTGAGGGGCGGAGAAAAGATGTGGTTACTGATGATGTTGAAATAACTCCTGAAGAGAATTACCCGTCTGTTGAACAGGAACCCCTCAGGGCAGATGAGGAGGAGACAGAGGACATAGACGATTTCTACAAGCCTCCGGTGGTTATTGCTGATGACAAACCTCTGGTGAAGGTCATCGACAGGAATAAGAAGCCTGTCACCGGTGAACCGGTTGAGGAAGATGGTGTGAGTGACCTCCCCCCTTTTGACCCGAGGCTCTCGCTGCCGCGCTATAAGTTTCCGACCCTGGCGCTGCTTCGCGATTACCGGAGCCCGGGAGCAACTACCAATGACGAGGTAAATGTCAACAAGGAGATAATCCTCAAGACCCTGGGTGACCACAAGATTACAATCAAACATATATCAGCAACGGTAGGGCCCACAGTTACACTCTACGAGGTGGTACCCGACAGGGGGGTCAAGATTCACCGCATCAAGTCGCTTGACAATGACATAGCCCTGAGCCTCTCAGCTCTCGGGATCAGGATAATTGCCCCTATCCCCGGCCGCGGCACAGTGGGCATAGAGGTGCCAAACAAGAAGGCTGAGACAGTATCAATGAAAGGGCTGCT
>JAVEWX010000063.1:0-17046 GCA_034004335.1 Bacteroidales bacterium
GTAGGCAACAGTGCTCAATTGTGCTTTAATTTTTAGTGGACACTAATGGTGATGCAACCATATATCTTCCCTTACCTTGGGTACTTTCAACTGATACAAAGTGTAGACAGGTTCGTTCTCTATGATGATGTTAATTATATTAAGGGTGGTTGGGTTAATCGTAACTTCATTCAGAGGGGTGGTGTAAAGCATTTATTTACAATTTCTCTTGAAAAAGCCAGTCCCAATAAAAAGATAAACCAGATACTGATAAAAGACACTTTTAAGAGATTTCTGAATACCATCAGGCATTTTTATTCAAAGGCGCCATTTTTCGGATCGGTTTTTCCTTTATTGGAAGACATTGCCGGGTATAATGACAGGAATCTGGCCAGATTTGCCGGGAACAGCATTATTTTACTTTGCTCTTATGCTGGTATCGAAACGGAGATTTTATACTCATCAGAGATTCGGGAAGAAAAGTTACTTTCCGGGAAAGAACGGCTGATAAACATTTGCAAGATATTAGGTGCCTCAGTGTATATTAATTCCATTGGTGGGGAAAGACTGTACGACAGGGATGATTTTAAAAACAATGGAATTGAATTGATTTTTCTGAAACCTGATTCAGATAGGAATTGCCACGATCAAACTGGTATTGTGACACATCTTTCTATTATTGATGTTCTTATGTATAATTCGCAGTCCCAGATAAAAACACTGCTGAATCAATTTTCACTGGTCTGAAAATATTAATAGTCAATTAAACATGGCAGCTAATTTCCGTTTCATCTTAAAATGACAGGCATGGGCAATAGTTTGGATAATTTTTCAGATACATACAGAGATAATAAAAACATTTATTATCATGATGTTGAAATTATTCATAATTGGTATGAGAGGAGAATTCTTGAATTGGCTGGGAATGAACTGTCTGTGCTTGACCTTGGCATCGGCAGAGGCACTTCCACTTTGACTTTTTCTAGAGAATTCAAACATTTTATGGTTATTGAGGGATCAAAAAAGATAATTAATGATTTCAGGACAAAAAACCCGGAGTCCAATGCAGAAATAGTACATGCCTTTTTTGAAGATTTCAACACCGACAAAAGATTTGATGTTATTATTATGGGTTTTATTCTTGAGCATGTCAAAGATCCACATTTCATTCTCAGGAGGTACAGTAGCTTTTTAAAAGATGAAGGGAAGGTTTTGGTATCTCTACCCAATGCGGAGGCCCTGAACAGAAGGCTTGGCTTTTTTGCTGGGTTGTTACCTGATATTACCTGTCTTTCTGAAAATGACCTTGCTCTGGGCCATCAACACTATTTTACAGTCAACACATTAGAGGAACTTGTTACAAAAGCTGGCTTTACTGTGATGCTTAAGGAAGGAATATATTTGAAGCCATTTACTACCAGCCAGATGCTTAGTCTAAATTTGAGTCCAGATATAAAAATAGCATTGTGCAAAGTAGGCACTTCATATCCGGAATTGTCTGCAGCAATGTTATTTCAACTATGTAAAAAGTAAAGAATTCAAATATGGCAAAGAAGTATCCTCCCCGGATTTTAATTTCAGCGGCATTAAGTACTCCTTCCAGGGCAATCGCCAGGTCTATCAGGCTGAGTAAGAGATATGGTAAAAGTTATCTTGTTGGAACTGATACATTAAATGGTTATTATGGACTCTACGAAGGCTTGTTTAACCGTATTTACAAGGTACCTCGGTATACTCATGAATCATATAGGGATGTTCTCCTGAAAATTTTAAGAGATGAAAAAATTGATCATGCTCTTATCTTGCATGAGCTTGAAGTTCATTTTTGGGCGCAGACTGGTGATAAACCAGAAATTATAAGGGTTCCTCCTGCATCCTTTACAGGATTTTGCATAAGTAAGAAGAAATTATATGAGAGACTACGAGGGACTGGATATGTGCCAGATTACAAGATAATTGATTTTAGTGGCAGTGATGTTAATCTGAACTGGGAATATCCATTTTGGGTTAGGGATGTAAGTGAAGGGTCTGCAGGGGGTAAAGGAGCTTTCAAGATTGAGTCAAAGTACAGGCTGAAGGCCTGGAAGGAATTCTTTAATCCGGGATCAGAAATTATGATCTCTGAATATCTTCCTGGGAGAAATCTGGCATCACTTGTAATACTTGAAAATAATATTCTGAGAAAGGCGGGAACATATGAAAGACTAACATATTTGTTGAGCCAGAATTCTCCATCGGGGATTTCCGGTCAGATTTCAACTGGCCGTTTGTTAAATGAAAAGTATATTACAGATATTTCACGTTCAGCCATTAATAAGCTAATCAATGATGGTGATTCGGTTACCGGGTTCCTGACAGTCGACTATAAGGAAGACTCAAAGGGTGTACCAAAGATCACAGAAATAAATCTTAGACCGGTTTCGGCTGTCTCATCTTTTACGCAGGCAGGTTTTAATATGGTAGAATTTTATATAGATATCCTTTCCGGTAATAAGCACTTGTCTGAAGAAATGGAGCATCAGTATCCTGAAAACAATTTGATACTTAGGGAGGTAGATGGACTCCCAATATGGATTAAGGATAAGCCGAATATCGAAATGGGACTATTCTTTTCTTAGGTGAATGAAGGGTCATCATTTCAAATTCCTGAGATGCCGGGTTTCACTTGTATGAAGTCATTAGACAAATAGAATGTATCTTATCAAATTCAAAGCTATTCGGGGTGAGTGCTAAACTCGTTAGTATCTGCTGCCTTGCATACAACCATGGCAGTTTTATAAAGCACACAATTGAAGGCTTCTTGAATCAGAAAACGGACTTTCCTGTTGAAATTATCATTCATGACGATGCATCAGAAGACGATACTCAACGAATTATTAATCAGTATTATAAAAAGTATCCTGAATTAATTCGACCGATAATCCAGGTTGAAAATCAATGGAGAAGGGGTGTGCGGCCATTCGTAAGTATTGTTTATCCATTGACAAGAGGTAAATATATTGCGTTGTGCGAAGGTGATGATTACTGGACGGATCCTTTTAAACTACAAAAACAGGTTGAATTTCTCGAAAACAACCCTGAGTATGCCTTGACGGCGACTGATATAGAACTTATAGATGTATCTGGTAGTCTCCTTGAGCCAAATGCGATGCTATTGAAGCAAAGGACATTTTTAAAGCCTGATGTGGATTTTTTTGATCTTCTCAACAATAATTTGATTAACACACTTACTGTATGTTTTCGCAAGGATGTTATCAGGGACGAAGCAGCGAGAGCCGTTGCCCCGGATTACTGGTTTGTGCTTGATAAATGGCTCTGGTTAAATATCGCAATTGGACATAAGATCAGGATATTTAAAGATATTACAGCAGCATATAGAATCCAACCCGCGAGTGTCAGCCATGTTGACTCGTTCTTTCGGATACGGGAAGACAATATCAGATATGATGTTCTGGGAAGATTTATTGAAAAGCAAGGATTGAAGAGACTTGGGAAGCATCAGTATGAGGCTGTCGCTAAAACTTGCTGTCGCTTGCTACTGTCACATAGCCTCCAGCCTAAAAAGAAAATTGTAGTATTGAAATGGGTAATTTCTGAGTGGTCATTATTTATGGCAGTCTTTATTCAACTTTTTAATATAGTAGCCCAAAAAAACGAATAAAAACCTAATAATGGTCGCGGTAATCACTATAAATTATAATCTTTCTGTACATACTGTTGAGTGCGTCGACTCGGTACTCGCTTCCGACTATAACGAGTTATCAGTCTTTCTCGTTGATAATGGCTCGGAAGAAGATGACTACCAGACGCTCGCCATACATTACCACGACAACGGACGGGTAAGGCTGCTCAGAATAGAAAAGAACTGCGGTTATGTGAAGGGAATAAACCATGGCATAACTGAAGCTTCACGGATAAACCCGGACTACTTCCTGATACTGAATAATGATACCCTTATCGATAAGCCTGCAATATCTTTCCTCGTTGACGCCGCCGTGCGCCATGAAAACAAGGCAATAGTATCGGGTAAAGTACTTTATTATGATCAGCCTGATATTATCCAGCATACTGGTGTGATTTTCTCCGACCGCCGTTACTTCCTCACTACATACCCGGGAAGAAACGAAAAGGATACAGGTCAGTGTGATACCGAAACAGAGAGAGACTCGCTCGATGATGTTTTCTGGCTGCTGCCGGCACAGGTGGTTAAGGAAACAGGTCTCTATTGCGAACAATTCTTTCTATACGCCGAGCAGGGTGACTATGCCCTGAGGGCCGCAGGAAAAGGGTTTAAACTCTTATATACACCGAAGGCCAGAATATGGCACAAGGAAAGCCTCACGGCCGGGAAGGATAAACTGCAGTCTCCGTCAGTTCAGTTTCTCCGCGCCCAGGGAAGGTATGTCTTCCAGCACCGTAACATGAAAGGGAAATACTTCTACCCTCATGTTTTTTCCAATGTAGTGCGCTACATGGGCAGGATATTGTTCTTTGGCGGACGAAAGCGCAGGCTTGCCATAGCAAACCTCCGGGGCTACCTCTCGGGCATGAGGCTCATGATGCTCGGTAAAAGCAATGACGGATTTAACCCCTATGCCTCAACCAAAAACCGCGGGGAGAAAAAGTAATGGGTAAGTTACCGGCCATCAAAAGAGAAGCCGATTATCCGGTGATGGCAGTAGCCACGATAATCGTATTTATCCTTCTGGGATCGGTACTGGTTTATGGCTTGAATATCAGGACAACAGGAACCGTATTCTTCTCCATGGTAATCGCTTATTACCTTACAGCACGCGATAATGTTCAGGGATTTGTACTTGTATTTATACTGATACTTAATCCGTGGGGCTTATTCTATTACCGGCCTTATGAATGGTTTATTCCCCTTACTTCAACGGTCGGCCTTTCATATAAGACAATGCTGGTTTTAACCATCCTTGCCAGGGAGTTTTACCTTAAAAGGTTCGTAAGGGGTAAGCTGCCTGATAACTTCAGGACCTACTACCTGCCTGTTGCCTTCTATCTTATCTTTCTTCTTTCCCTGGGTATGGTCTTTGGCTATAATTCCAAATCGCTTTATGAAACGTTCACCAGCCTGCCTGTCTGGCTTCTTTTCTTCATCATCCCACGTAAGTTCAATATGCAGGAGCTGCTGCGCTTCAATAAGATTGTCTTTCTGTTTGCCATCGTTCATCATTTTGTTTCGGTGGTTGATATACTTACTTCCGGGGTGATAACCAATACCCTGATATTCGGTCGTGAGGCGAGCACTGCCGCGTTATGGGGCGATGAGCTGATAAGACTTACCGGGGGTATCGGAATTGCCTTTTATTCAGTTATTACAGGTCTGTATTACATCGCATCAAAAAACAAAAACTTCAACCCCTGGTACCTGTGGCTGGTTATTCTGTTCTCCCTGTTTTACATTATGAATAGCGGAACCAGGGGATGGATCATCGCGATGGGTGTTCTTCTAATATTGTTTGCATTCTTTTTTTCGGGGGCAATTTTCTCAAGGAAGAGTGTCCTGGTTGGGGTCATCGCAGTAGCCTTTGCCGGTTGGCTCATCCTGCCTGCACCCGTGAAAACCAATATTGGAAGATCATTCACCCGCCTGACTACCGTTGAGTCAATAGCTGAAGGAGACCTTTCAGCAGGTGGCACAGCAGGCAGATGGACAGTTAGAGGCCCAAGGGTGCTTACCCGCTTCAATGAGAGCCCTGTTGTGGGCTTCGGTTTCAGCAGGGTCTCATCAGATTACTATGACGGACATGTGGGTAATCATGTATTGCTTCTCATGGGAGGAGTGACAGGACTGACACTGGTATGGGGTACCATGTTAATTATCATTTTCAGGATATACATGATTGACCGTTCACGAAACCAGGCGAAGGGCCTATTCGTATTTGGTCTGGGACTTGTCGCAATAATGGTTATACATTCCACCAGCAGGGTAATGGTGGCATTCAGGATGCCTTCCGATTCGGCATTCATAATAGCTCTGATGCTTAACCATGTCAATGCCCTCCTGGCGGATATTGGGATTGCCGTAAGGTCAGGCATGACAAAGAAATCCTTCTTAACAACGGAAGCCAATGTCGTTGAAGAAAATATTACGGATACTGATTCCTGAAGAAATCCGTCTCTTCCTGTGGCGCATAACACCAAGGTTCTCAGGGGTTAAGACCTATGTGATGAGGAACCCTTCTCCGGTCAGGGAGATACAGGAGATAGACAATATCTTCATCATCAGGGAGATAGATGCCGGCGATGAGGTTGAGCTGAGACGGTTTCACCTTGAAAGAGGATATGACGCCTATAACCGGAAGGTAAAGGCCCGCCTTGAGGGGGAGGAATGGACAGCCCTGGCCGTGGTTGATACCTCAAACAATTCAATCGCCTACCTGGCATGGATAGTGTCGAAACCTGTACCATATGCTGAAGAATTCGGGGCACACCTGGGTAACGGATCCTTCCTGCTCAAGGATGGCTATTGTGCCAAAACCTACCGCCACAGGGGACTGCACACCAGGATGGAACAGGAGCGAATCAACTATTGTGTCAGGAACAATGCAAAGGAGATATACATTCAGATAATGACATCCAACCTCAGGGGTATCGACTCCGTTGAGAGGAACGGATACTCATTCTTCAACACCCGGACCATGATTGAGTGGTCTGCCTTTAATATTTACCGGGAACTACGGTCCTTCCTGAAACATCCCTTCAGGAAGGTTGTCAGCTGATATGGCTGTTAGTGATGACATCCGGGTGTCGGCTGTCGGCAAGGCCGACGAGGAAAGATGGAATGCCTTTCTGGCAAAGGCTTACAACGGCTCATGGAGGCTCAACTTGGGTTTTCAGAAAGCCAGGGAGAGCCGCCGAAGAAATCTATCGGCCTTCATATTCTCTGTCGGTGATGATGATATTGCTGCAGTACTATACACCCTTAACAGTGCAGTCGCCGGCCTGCTTCGTGTTGCGGCCATACGGCATGGGATAATGTTCCGGCATGAGAGCGATTACTCTCTCTTGCCTGTCATAGTGGCTCACTTCAGCAAATGGGCTTCGGAGCGAAAGGCTGCCTGTGCAACCGTAGCCCCGTGGCTGCCAATGAAAATTGACGGGGACTTCACGGAGATAAGCGATTACGGAGGTACTGTACTCGAAGAGGCGGGATACAGCCCCGTAGCCGGGGGCATGCACACCTACCTCATCGATCTGTCCCTTTCTGAGGAAGACATGCTATTGCGTATGAACAGAAGCACACGCAAGCTCGTAAGAAGAGGCCCTCGCTCGGCCCTTCGTTTTGAGGTGGTCAGCTCTCCGGATGAAGAACTCCTCGGGAGACTATGGACAATGTACCACAGCCTTTCGGAGAAGAAGCACTTCGGCGCTCTCGGCAGGGAACTCTTTATCAGAAGGGCAGGTGAGCTTTGTAGCCGCGGACAGGCTGTTATCTTCCTTACCTGGTGTGGCTATGACCTCATCTCATTTACCCTCGTCAGTCTCACCGGAACACCCTCGGGTATGTACGGCGCCATCGATCCCGGCTTCAGGGAGATGGATGACTGCATATCGCCCGGTCCGGCATCGGTGTGGGAGATAGTTACTTACCTCAGGGACAAGGGATTCAGGTATTATGACATGGGCTTCTGCCCCGGTCCGGTCCCTCAAAAGGACCATCCCGAATATAATGTATGGCTCTTCAAGTATAATTTCGGTCCGCTGCATCTTCAGTATATGCCAGTTTATGGCAAGGTTCTGAAGCCTGTTACCGGCAGGGCCTTCAGGTGGATTAAATACGGCAGGGGCAGATAGCATGAGCATACTTAAAAGAATAAGGCAGAAGGCCTACTATAACCTGGCCCGCAGAATGGTTCCAACCCGGCAGGTGGCCATACCACCATGGCTTGCCGGAAGGAAGGGACTTTTCATATACTTTGACTATGAAAGGGAGTTCGGAGGACAGAATGTGGGTACTGATGACGCTCACCTTATACTTATCCTCAATAAACTCAACGAGTATGGTATTAAAACGACATGGTTTACCGTTGGGCAGATATTCAGACATTACCCTCAGTCAGTCAGGGAGATAACAGGCAGAGGCCATGAGGTAGGGTCTCACACCTTCGGCCATATAGTTCCCCTGAATACACGGTTAAACGTACTGAAAAAGGATTTCGATGCTTTCCTTGAGGCCTCTTCCTCCTTTGTCCGTCCTGAAGGATTTCATTCCCCAAACGGCAGGTGGAGCCTGGGATCACTGAGGGAGATGATCCGGCACGACTACCGCTACGATATCATCTCTTGCAGCGCGAAGAATAACGGATCTCCCCTGATTGTTACGGTCCCTGGGGGTGGACAAATTATCAGGTTCTGTACCCTCGGCGACGACTGGCCTTTGCACACTTCTAAGGCCGGCACTGCCGAGGCCTGTGAGTATTATCTTGGCTTACTGGATAAGCTTACAATGGGCCGGATATACGGCATTGGCTTTCACCCCTGGGTGATGGCCGGCAGTGAGACCATTATGGACGCGTTCTGCAGCTTGATCCAAAGGGTATCAGCAACGGATGAATACTGTGTTGATACTGCCGGTGCCTTTGCCACCAGGATAATGATGCATAACTCAACAGCCCATACAGGGTGATATCCTTCATACTCATCGGCAGAAACGAGGGATGGAAACTCGACAGGGCACTGTCAGCAGTCTTCTCTGTCATCAATAATGATAACATCAGCGATTATGAGGTTATCTATGTCGACTCCGCCTCGTGTGACGACAGCGTGGCAAGGGCTCTCAGCTACCCCGGTGTGAGTATTTTTCGTATTACGGGGCACTGCAATGCTGCCATAGGTCGCAATATAGGAGCCAGAGAGGCCCGGGGTGATACCTTCTTCTTCATCGACGGCGACATGGAGCTTCGTCGGGGCTTCATTAACCTTGTCCATAACAATGAAACAGGACTGACACAGCCGTTTGTGACGGGAACCGTGGCCGACAGGTATTATGAACAGGGGAACGAAAACCCTGCTGATATGACCTTACCCGGCATTGCCGGCAAAAAGCCCAGTCCTTACAAAACCGGAGGGCTCTTCATGGTTCAGAGGGATCTTTGGACAAAGACGGGTGGCATGCGCAATGAGTTCAGGGTCAATGAGGACATCGATTTCGGGCTGAGACTGGCAGGCCGCGGCATAAGACCGGTACGGAGACCCGAGTTGCTGGCGATACACAATACTGTGCCTGTCTCCGACGGAAACAGGATGTGGAAAAACATCCTCTCGGGAGCCGAAGGCTACAGGGCTGTGGTGCTGAGGAAGAACATTCTTAACACTGAAGCCTGGAGGTTCTTCGTCCGCACGAACTATTCAATGCCGGTGCTTGCCGCCGTGGTCATTGCAGCCGCGCTGACTGCTAATCCATGGTGGTTAATTCCTTATCCGGCGGTACTGGCGGCAAGGACGGCAGCCAGAAGGGATCATAATCCCCTGGCTTTCCTCTTAAGGATGGCTTATTACATGTATTATGAACTCGCCTTTCCCCTTTTTTTCCTGTTTTTTCATCCATCCAGGCACAGGGAAGAATATATGGCAGTGAGGAAGTCAGAACCGGTAAAGAAAAGTACTGAATAACCATGGAGTTCACAATTGCTGACGGGATACTGACTTACGATGCCGGCTGTGAAGCCCCGGGCTGTTCATTCATCAGCGATGATGGCAACTGCCTGATACTCGCCGAAGCCAACCTGTCCTTCCTGAAAGTCCTCCGTGATAAGCCCGTCGCCGGAACGGTATTTGACAACCTCTCCTCCCTGGTAAACGGATTCGTCATCGTTGAGGACAGGAACACCGGCACCATAACACTGTGCAATGACATTTTCGGTATCTACCCCATTTTCATGCTTGAGGAAAAAGAACACAGATACTTTTCTACATCCTTCTACAGGCTTCTGCCTCATTCGACAGGTGAATGCAATACAATGGCCGTTGCCGATATTCTCTTTTTCAATTACACCCTGCTCGACAGGACAATCATACGGGGTATAACCCGGTTACGCGGTGGCAGCAGGGTGGAGGTGGGAAAGGCTTCCTTTTCAATGCAGTTACAGAATAATTTCGTCCTAAACATGGGCTTCCCTGAGTCCTTCAGCAGGTTCAGGCCCCGGGAGGCGGGGGAGCTGCTTGCAGAGGCCGTTACCGGGGAGACTGATGACAGCCGGCAACGTCTCCTGACCATGTCGGGAGGTTTCGACTCGAGGGTTCTCCTCGCAGCTTGCACAAACAGGAAGCTGCCTCTGAATACCCTGACCTTCGGCCAGCAGGGAAGTCTCGAGCAGGAGACAATAAGTCCCTTCATAACCAGGTTCTCCACATCACACACCTTCATGGAACTGGGGGGTGATTACCCAGGGGTAATGCCCTCCTTCCTGGGAAAGGCAACGAAAGCCACACCCGATTCGCCTTCTGTACAGGACCTCGTTCATTATTCCATGCTAAGGGAAAGGATCGAACCCTCGTGGCTGATATCAGGCTTCATGGGTGGTGAACTGATCGCGGGACAGAGTGTTGGCGCGGGTGTTACCTTCACGGCAGCGGCAGCAGGACTGTTAACCTCTTCCTCAGCAGCCGGATGCAGTGATGCACTTAGAAGGTATGCTGAAGCATCGCAGCTCATTGATCTGTCAATACTGTCACCGGTTTGGGATGAGTATATCGACAGCCTGTCACCTTATTTCCGCCAACCCGGGGGTATGAATATACTGCGCTTCATGATCAATGAGAAGTATGCAAAATTCTTCGGTGTTGTCAACAAGATATTCCTGAACCATTCCATGCTTGTAACACCTTTCATGACTCCCGGTTACCTTAAGTACCTTCTCACCTCCGACAGGAGCATACTGCTCACGGGCATGCTTAATATCTCGCCGGTGAGAAATATGAGGTCGCGGATGGCATATGCCCGCATCATCGCGGGCCTCTGTCCTGATATGATGGATACCCGCCTCGACAGGCTCTACAGGGTGAAGGATCTGGCTCTCCCTGCAAGGGTGCCGCTGGCAGTGTACAGGTACATCATGAACCACCTGTTCGGCAGCAACAGGAAGAGATATGTGCGGCCACACCACTATGACCTCTGGTATGCCGGGCCGCTCATGGAGATGTCCGTGAATGGCAACAATGCCTCATGGTGCTCCCCGGTTGCAGTCCTGAAGGGCATGACGGAAGAGAGCTACCATGGCTTTTCACCTGCCGATAAAAAGATATGCGCATCGATGCTGTCAATAAACATGGCGGCTGATCTTTTCACACAGCGGCAGTAAGGTCATACAACATAACACTTACATGAGCGATACCATTTACGCACTTACCGACTATAAGGGTCTCTTCGGATCAAAGCATTTTGCCTCCCCCTACCGGTCGGGGATGGACAGGGACAGCCTTACCACAGCCTTCAGAGACAGGGGTTATGACATTGAATACTTACCCCTTGCCGATGCAGCGGCCCTGCCATCACCTGAGTGGCTTGGGAGGATGGTACTCTATACCGGTTCGGAGGACCCTGGCTACCATTATAAGAGCTTCATTGAGGATGTGGTTCTGCATGTTGAGCAATGCGGTGCCATGGTTATTCCCTCATACCGTCATCTCAGAGCCAACAACAACAAGGTATTCATGGAGCTTCTGCGACGCGACCTGGGTACCGCTACCGGCATGTCTTCCCACGTATTTGGCTCGGCAGATGAACTGGAAGCACGGGCAACGGCCTTCACCTGGCCCGTGGTTATAAAGAGAGCAGCCGGAGCAATGGGCAGAGGCGTGGTGATGGCTGATACTGAGAAAGAGCTGGTCAGGCAGGCACGGAAACTATCGTCAACAGGCAACATAAGACTGAGGATAAAGGAGTATATCAGGACACTCCGGCACAAGGGCTATTTACCCGATTCAATGTACAGGGGTAAGTTGATCGTTCAGCCCTTCGTTCCGGGGCTCGTCAACGACTGGAAGGTTTATGTCATGGGCAGCAGGATCTTTGTCTTTTACAGGCCCGTGTTCGGAAACCGTACCTTCAGGGCCAGTGGCGGGGGATATGATAACTACCGCTATGGCACAGAGGCGGATGTCCCTCCGGGCCTCTTCAATTTTGCTGCGGCTATCTTCGCTGAGCTCGATGTGCCGATGGCATCACTCGACATTGGCTATGACAGCAATGGCGGGCAGTTTATTCTCTTTGAGTTTCAGTCGGTTTTTTTCGGTACGGCAGGGATGCTGAGGCATTACTCGTCTCATTATTTCGTAAGGGAGGGCAGTGAGTGGGTAACACAACCCAATGACCTGACAATTGAAGAGTATTATGCCGGGGCGGTTGATGAGTATATACGAAGCAGAAGGTGAGGGTTCTTTTTATCAGTTCGGGTAACACCCGCGACGGCATCAATATAATAGTCAGAAACCAGGGTGAGTCATTACGGCAGCTTGGTGTCGATGTAGATTATTACACCATAAGGGGAAGGGGTATTGCCGGCTACCTTGGTAATGTTATGCCGCTTATCAGGAGGCGCCGGTCAGAGTCGTATGACCTGTACCATGCTCACTACTCCCTCTCAGCCTTTGTGGCTGCTCTTGCCGGCTGCAAACCCCTGGTGGTGTCGCTCATGGGCAGTGATACGAGAGCAGGTATGTTCAGAAGGCAGATAATCAGGGCAATGAACAGTCTTTTATGGGACAGGGTGATTGTTAAGTCTGAGTCTATGAAGGAGGGTACCGGACTCACCAACGCCCTCGTGATACCCAATGGAGTGGACCTTGATAAGGTGAAGCCTGCCGAAATGGGATCTAACGGAGGAGAAAGAATCATTCTTTTTGCTGCCGACCCGTCGAGGGAGTCAAAGAACTATGCCCTTGCCAGCACCGCTGGTGCCTTGTTGGAAGAGGAGGGTGTAACACTACGGGTACTGCACTCTGTTTCACACGATGAGGTTCTTGCCACACTTGCAAAGGCCGATGTAGTGCTGTTAACATCACTGTGGGAAGGATCGCCCAATGTGGTTAAAGAAGCCATGGCCTGTAATGTATCCGTTGTCTCCACCGATGTTGGAGATGTCAGATGGCTTTTTGGTGACACTCCCGGCTATTACATCACCACCTTCGATGCCTGTGACGTGGCCGGCAAACTACGCCGGGCCCTGTCCCACGGTATACCCACTTCCGGCCGCGACCGTATCCGCGAACTGGGCCTCGACTCCGGCACAATAGCCACCCGTATAAAGGAGGTTTATGATTCAACGATTACTCCCTCCGGGCATAAGCTCGCCTGCGGCTCGGTTCAATAATTTCAGAATACAATGTCGGGCGCCATAATCATAGAAGGACATATACAGGGGCTCTCCAACACCAGGGCACTTGGAGAAGCCGGGGTGCCTGTTTATGTTGTTGACACCACGAGCTGCATTGCGCAGTATTCGAAGCACTGCCGCAAATTTTTCAGGTCACCCGGTTTCAACAGCGATGAGTTTGCGGAATTCCTCATCGACCTTGCCCGCTCAGAGGATATCAGGGGATGGCTTCTGTTGCCCTCCAATGATCACGCTGTCCACACGATAGCACGCCACAGGAAGGCACTGGAAGAGTCCTACGGGCTGGTGACACCGCCACTGGAGGTCATCGATAACATATACGATAAGGTGAGGCTCATCAGCCTGGCCACTAAGCTCAGGGTGCCTGTACCACTCACATGGCTGCCCGGTGCGGAGGGATTTGAAGACAAGGGCTCCCTGCCCTATCCGCTTATTGTGAAGGGTCGCAATGGCCTTTCTTTCTACAAGAGAACAGGGAGGAAGGCATTCCTGATACAGAGTGTCGCGGATTATGATCAGGTTATGGGCAGGCTTGATATGGAGGTGGGTGTCAGCAACTGCTTCCTGCAGGAAGTCATCCCCTATGACAGCGCCAACAAAACAATCAGCTTCACTGTTTTCAGCATAAACGGAAAGATTATGGCATGGTGGACAGGGTCCAAGATAAGGGAACATCCGCTGCGCTTCGGTACGGCTACATTTTGTGAGAGCGTGGTGGCCGATTCTCTAAGGGAACCCTCTGAACGAATACTCCGTGAGCTTGAATATACGGGTATATGTGAGCTTGAATATCTGAGAGACCACCGCGATGGCCAGCACAAACTCATTGAGATAAATGCCCGCACATGGCTGTGGACAGGACTCGCCAGGGCAGCAGGAGTTGACTTCGCCCTAATGGCATATGATTTCGTCAACGGCAGGGATGTCACTTTTCCCGGATCTTACAGGGCAGGCGTCAGGTGGGCTAACAGGTACACCGATTTTTTCTACTCTCTCTCCGCAATGCTTAAGGGGAGACTTAACATAAGAGAATTTCTTGCCAGCTACAGGGGTGAGGTGGTCGATGCGGTATGGTACAAAGGCGATAACAGGCCGGCACTTATGTATTTCCTGTATTTATTCCGTTTTTTCAGGCACAGGTAGTGATGATAAGCCGTGTATGGTTTGATATTACAAACACCCCTCAGGTTCATTTCCTGCTGGCCATACAGAAGATACTGGCCACCCGTTATGATAGTTTTGTCTATTCCACCAGGGATTTCTCCGAAACCCTGGGACTGCTCAGGAAGACCGTGGATGAGGAAGACATAACCATAGTGAACAGTCAGTACCGGAAGGGTATTGCCGGTAAGGGACTGTCGTTGTTGTCGCGTTTCAACAGTATCAGGCGCCTCGGTCTTGCTTACGACCTCTCCATTTCGTGCGGCAGCGAGAGTGCTGTCTGGACCACCTGGATGAAAAGGAGAAAGTCCATCGCCTTTGGCGACAATGACACGGCACGGCAGTGGACCTACGGACCCTTTGTCGACTATGCCTTCTTCCCCGATGCCATTGACAGGCCGCTGCTTGAAAGGCAGGGTCTCAGGGGCAGGCTGTGGCAATACCCCGGACTGAAGGAGGATATCTACATATCGTACTTCGAGCCCGACAGGTACTTCATGGACTGCATACCCTTCGGCAACTACATTGTTGTAAGACCCGAAAACCTGCATGCCAATTACCTTCGTAACGGGAAGGCTTCTTCTCTTGTTCCCGGGTTGTTAAGGCGGCTCACGAAGGCAGGGTACAAAATAGTCTATCTGCCACGGCATGAGGAAGACAGGGCTCTGGTGGAAGGCTTTGATAATGTATTTATCCCCGGAGAACCACTCAACGGACTCGACCTGTGTTATAACGCCGACGCCGTGCTTACCGGTGCCGGCACTCTGGCCCGTGAGGCCGCCTGCCTGGGAGTGCCTGCCATCTCATTCTATGCAGGCAGCAGCCTGCTGGCCGTCGACAGGAAGCTTATCGCAGAAGGCAGGATGAGTCACTCCCGTGATGCAGGCTCCATCGTCGACACCCTCCGCAGATCCTCGCGGCAGGAGAGGCCGTTAGCCAGGTCAGCGGAGGTCAGGGATGCACTGGCAGAGAAACTTCTTGAGGTGATAACATTGTTTGACTCTTAAGTTATTGCAGTATCTTCGTCAAACAAAAGAGACAATAGTTTGTTAGGGAATTAAAACCACTGGCTATGAAGAGGACTATCTCATTATTGTTTGTTGCAGCGCTTATCTCCACTGTCTTGTTTTCGCAGGGGCAGGCCCGTTATGCTGTTACAAAGGACGGGGACTGTGAGTCTTTTCCACAGGTTATTGACTCCTTTTATGTGTATAACATGAACAGGGTTACCGGTCAATGGGAGCTGGCGACGATATCGCAGTATGAAAATACGGGACTGAGGCACGACCGCCTGCTGATGATAAATATGCCGGGAAGGGTTGTCAACCGCGTGTGGGAGTACTACTATGACGATAATGGTAACAGGTATTATGAGTTGTCAAAGATATGGAGGCAGGGGGAATGGTATCTTCACATGAAGAGAGATTCTGAGTTTGACCAGGATAAGCAAAAGCTTTCTCAGCTTACCTCCAACTGGCGAAACGGCACCTGGGTGTTCAACTCATATTTCTATAATCTTTATGATGCCGGCAATCTCACCAGGGTGGTTTATCAGGGCATGGATACCGGTGGCATTCTTTACGACATTTCATATTCTGACTACTATTACGATAACGGACTGCTAAGTGGAGTCCATGGCCATCGTTCTTCCGATGGCACGGTTACGGGGATAACCACCTACAGGTATGGTATGGGAGGACGGATTGAGGAGATGCTTCAGCTTATACCGTCTGAATCAGATCCTGGTGAGATGATTAACTCGAAGAAGAGGCTTTATTTCTACGATGATTATTCATTGCTCCGCGAAGTTCTTTTCTATGACTGGGAATCTGACAGGTGGGAGATTACCATCCGTTTTGAATATTTTTATAAGATTGATCATGCCCGCAAGGTTACGGTGTGTCACAATGGTAATACCATCTGCATTTCCGTCAATGCCCTGCCGGCTCATCTGTCCATAGGATCAACCCTGGGTCCCTGTACTGATGAGAAGAAGAAAGATGAAGGACGAGGAGCAGCACCTTCAATCAAAACTCCCTTCACTGTTTATCCCAATCCAGCTACTGACAAAATATCCGTGAGGCTTGAGTCACAGTCAGAACACCGATCAGGTGTTATTCAGCTCTCCGACTTCCATGGCAGGTTGCTGAGGAGTGTCAATATAGAGGGGCAGAACGAGGTCACCTTGTACCGCGAGGGTTTGAAGGATGGTAAGTACATCGTCAGACTTGTCGGTGATCAGACCTGGCAGACAGTAGTTATCTTCAATTAGTTACATAATAAGTCCAATAGTCCTGCCACATACCTGGCGCGGTGTGGCACTATTACCATTCAATCATTATGAAGATCCTTTCCGTCGTCGGAGCGCGACCCAATTTCATGAAGATAGCCCCCTTCATCAGGGCTGTTGAGAAGCACAACAGTACAGGCAATGATACTATAGAGCACACGCTGGTACATACCGGTCAGCATTATGACGACCGCATGAGTCTTACCTTTTTCGAGGAACTCGGTATACCCCATGCCGACATCAACCTGGGTGTGG
>JAVEWX010000233.1:0-3594 GCA_034004335.1 Bacteroidales bacterium
GGTGCCTGTAAGGGACCTTAGATATCCCCCCTTTCTTATTTTTACCAGCACTCCGGCATAGTGTACGGCAAGCAGCATGAATGTTGGAAGTACCACCATTAGCAAAGCCAGGTTCATTGACAGTCCGTTCCTGATGCCTGCAGGTGTTGCAGGGTCATCGGCCCGAAGCGCAACCCTGAGCGCCGTGAAGACAGCAAATATCGTGAGAAGCGCATTGATGAAGAGGAACACAATCCTGGAGTACTTGTGCCAGCGGGAGGAGATCTTCAGGAGGGTGAGGTAAGTAAGAGGTGCAAGAACGAGATACAGCAGGAATATTAACATCAGGATGCGATTAATGTCTATGGCACAAAAATAAGTGAATTAATTATTGCGGAAGGGTTCTGCAATATATTAGATTTGTGTCATGACACAGGAGGGTTTATTAAAGGTAACCATTCACGATCCCGGTTTTGATCCCCCGGCGCCCTTGCTCTATTCGATCATTGCAGCCAGGTACCTTGACCGATGGATCTTTGTAAGACACAGGGAGCGTACCACATGGGAGATGCCTGGAGGCCACATCGAAGAGGGGGAGACTGCCGATCAGACTGCCACGAGGGAGTTACAGGAGGAGACCGGGGCAAAACGCTTTACCATCGATAGAATGGCTACATATAGTGTAAAAGATGGGAAATATGCAGGATGGGGTCGCTTCTATTTTGCCCGGATTGATGAGATGGGGAAGCTGCCTCCCGGATCGGAGATTGGTGAGGTGAAGACTGCCGGGTCATTACCCGAAAACTTAACGCATCCTCTTATACAGCCCGTTTTATTCAGATGGCTTGTGAAGAGGCTTGAACAGAGTAGTTGAATCAGATATATCCGACAGTTACCTTCTTAATCCATTTTTCCTCGAGAACCTGAGCCATTCTTTTTACGACGTTGCGTCTTATTTCCAGTTCCACCGGCAGGTTGGGATCCTGGTGTGCAATGTTGATCCTGGTTCCTATTATAAAATGAATTCCATCGCTTTCCATTATCAGCCTGACTATCTTGTCGGCGGGGCCCTTGCCAAGCCTGATGCTGTTGTTGTAAGTCCTTATAATTTCGCTGGCCTTCTGAAGAGTCAGTATACCTTCGGTGACAAGGTCAATACCCTCTATGAAACTTTCGGGAGGAAGGTCGGGATCCTCGAAGACCAGTTCATCTACAATCTTCCGGTCAAGTTCCCTGGCTATGATGTCGGCTGTCGTCCCTCCGGCAATGATGACCTTCCCGTTAAAGCTTCTGATTTTTTCAGCAAGGATGGCATCATTGGTCTTCTCGTATGGAGGACCGGTGCATAGTAGCAATTTTCTTGGTTCCCGGAAATAGATTACACCGCAGCTTATGTCATCCTTTGCCTTATATCTGTCATTACGGTATGCCATGCTGACAATCTTCCCGGCCAGTATGCGGGCCGATAGTGACAATTCGCCCGTGATAAGTTTTGCGGCATATGAGGCAACGTTTTCCCGTTCCCACCCGAAGGGCCATTCATTGCTGCCCATTCCGCTCTGTGCCACACCGTCGGAGAGGATTATGATACGATCCTCCTTTTGTGGGTAGAAGGTGCAGGTTCTCAGTAGTTTACCCGCATTGATGCCGCTTTCAGGCTTAACGTTCTTCCATGCCGGCTCGAAGACAGAATTACCCCTCAGTACGATTGCCCCGGGGTTATCATATTCGAGGATTGTTGTTTTTCCATCACTCTCTATGTCGACAATCGAGAAGGTAGCATAGCTTATCTTCCTCTCACTGCATACAGGCAACGTCTTCATGATGATTTCAGCAATGCGTTCGGCTTCCCTGTGTTCAATGGTGAAGTTGACTGCCATGGTTGAAGTGAGCGTTGCGAGTATGTTTGCCTTTACACCATGCCCCATTCCGTCAGACAGAACCACAATGACCCTGTCTTCCTCTTTCAGGTATCTGTTGATGAAGACATCACCACATATCCTCTCACCATCATGGTTTCGCTGTTGGCTGTTAACCTCAATATGGAACTCCCGGCTCTCCAATGCAGCTGTTATTTGTCTTTGTTCCTTCCTTTCGTATAGGAGTCGATGATCGAATTCAGCATCCGTTCTGTTTCAGATGCTCCTTCGCCGAGCAGAAAGCCTATTTTCTGAACCATTTCGAGGTTCTTGTCGATAACATCGCTTACCCTGTTGATGACCTCCTCGCGCTGGACCTCGGGAGAGTAGAGATCCCGAACTATCGCACCTGCAATTTTACCCTGCCTGATAGGGAAGACGGAAATGTTGAGCATTCTGTTTTCGAAGGGGACATCCCTGCTTATGACGGGTTCATTTTCCCTGATAACGAAGGTGAACATATTGTAGACACTGAAGGGGAGGAGAGTCTTCAGGTCAGCGCCTGTCAACCCTGGTATAACCTCGGCTATCGACATGGCATCCTCGCCAATGATATTTATCAGAGCCTGGTTGGAATGAAGGATCCTCAGGTTATTGTCTGCAATCAATACACCCGATGGCAGTTTTTCGAGCATACTGTTCATCATGTCCGATGCATTTTGTGCTAACTCCTTTTCCTTCTGGGCCATATTCTCCGACTCCTTGAGTGCTTTCTTGGTCTCAGCCAGTTTCCTGTTGGTCAGCCTCAGATTCTCAATGTATTCCTGCTTGTTCCGCAGGTTGTAGGTATGACACATCTCCGGCACCGCCAGTCCCTTAGCCACTGTCACTGCAAATTCACGGCACGACATGTAGCCGCAGGCCCCGCAGTCTATCTCGTTATTTTTATCATCTCTGCCGATGATTTTCATTACTTCCCTGATTGTCTCCTCAGGTGGCTCAGGAATGGACTTGTCTTCAGGGGTGAATCCCCTTGAAAAGTCAAGTTCTGACCACTTTGCCATATCCTTCTCCCACTGTTCCCTGTCAAGCAGGCCCACCCTCTTGATAGCGTAATTCCTTACAAGGGCCCTCTTCTTGAACCTGTCGGAATGTGATACCATGCCGGGGCCCAGCAGGCACCCCTCACAGAAGAAGAGATTGAAATGGTGGTGAATTGTATCAATATCCTTGTCAAATTCTCTTATTGCTGCCATTACATCCTCCTTGCCCGAAGCTGTTATTACCTCGCTGGTAGCCAGGTCGCGCTTTATGCCGCCCGCCTGGATTATCCCGGCCGGGAGGGGGTAAAGCGCACCCCAGTTCCCGAATGGTGGGTCGAACTCCGACATTGTTACCTGCCGCTCCTGTATCTTCATCTCGTCAAACATCCGGCGCAGTTCGATGAAAGTAAGAACCCCTTCAACAAGCTTTCCTTCATCATGGGACAGTGCTTCATCCTTTGCGTCGATGCAGGGACCTATGAAAACCGTTGCAATGTCGCCCTTATGTATATCTTTTACAACCATTGCGGTTGCCAACATAGGACTGACGAAAGGGGCAAGATTGGGAACAAGTCCGGGATAGTGCCTTTCAATCAGTTTAACAATAGCGGGACAGTTAGCTGTGATATAGTACTTTCCGGCTGACTCTTCAAATAGTTTTGCGTATTTGGCTGCTATCAGATCGACTCCGAATGAGTCCTCATAAACATAAT
>JAVEWX010000064.1:0-16966 GCA_034004335.1 Bacteroidales bacterium
ATGAAATGATAGTGCCGGGATCATCATACTGGAATATCGGCATTGGTCGTGAAAAGGGCGATGTGATTAACGATGAAGAGGGCATCAGAACAATGCGTACCCTTGGTGAGAATATGGCCTGGGTGATTAAGGGACTCCCACCGGCCGGAAGATGACAGGCCAAAACGAACAAAAAAAGAGGGTGTTCCGACCCTCTTTTTTCTTGATAATCTATGGATCAGAAGGTTATCTTCCCGGAAAGGCTGATTACGTTAGCCTTCATGTTTTCGCGGCCGGTGATGGCTCCATCGGCGTCGATAGAAGTAACTTTCACCGTGTTGATGTTCATGAGCTCAACAGACACGCTGAAGCCATGGTTAACAGGGAAGGTAAGGTTACCATACACTGCCTGATTCTCTTCAAGTGCGTCAACGGTATATTTCTCACTCCTGTTCATATCGAGGCCATAACCTACTACAACATGCATCCAGTCGGTAAGTTTGGAGGTAGCATTTACCCATACGCCAAGGCTCTTCTTGTCTGACTGAACAACCTCGTCGGTTACTATGACCCAGCTGTGATTACCGGCAACGGCAAAAAGGTTGGCATTGTTAAGGTTCTTGCCTGTATTGACTTCACCGAGGAGCGAGAAATAATTGTTGAGCGGGAGGTTAAAGTCAAGTGAGATACCCGAAGTACTGAATTTAAAATCATCCTGCAGGGTTCCGGATGGAATAACTGTGCCCTCCTTCTCCAGGTACTGACCTGTAACAAAAGAAAGTCCGACGATGTACTTCGACTTAATGGTTCCTGAAAGACGTCCCTGTATCATGGGCATACCCGACAGGTTATCCTTTCCCAGACCGGTCTCTTCCCTTGCGGTCTCGCCGAAGGACAACTGGACCATAGGGCTAATGGCATCACTCTGTATTTTGTAGCTTAGCTGAACCTGGGTACGGCGGAAACCCCTGTTGCCGGCATACCACATGTTTGCATTGGTATTATTGGTATTTGCGTTGTTGGGTGAGAATATATCCCACTGTTGTCCGAACCTGGCCTCAAAACCTCCCTTCGCAACCGATGCATAGGCAAGCCTTATCCTGGGTTTTCCATTGGCATCAAAGGCGTTTGAAAAAAAGTCAATTTCGACCAGACCACCGGCCTTGACGTTCTCACCAACTGAACCGCGAAGGCCAAGCCGGGTGTGCTGGGCAGTGAATCCGACAGCACTCTGATTGGTTCCTGTTGCCAGTTGGGGGGCTCCCAAAGTTGTAGCACCAAAAGATGTGACTCCTCCTGTAGCGTAGAACATATCTCCCTTAAGAAACCCATAGTGGGAAAGCTCAAGTTTTTTTGCTGGTTCCTTGCTGCCCTGTGCAAATACCGGAGCGGCGATAAGCATCATCGCCAGACAAATAGCAATTGTGTTCCTTTTCATTGTAAATACTGCTGTTAGGTTATATAACTTCATTCATTTTCTTCATCAGGGATGCAAAATTAAATTAATATTCAGAACGTGCAAATGACCTCAGACAGTAACCGTAACATTAATTACCTGCAGTGTCATCAGTGTTGCTTTCATCATCCCTGTAGCATCTGCGCAACTTATCCTTCCTTATATACTCCACATAATCATCCCTGATATTCAAATTCTGATACCATCCGTCACCCCTGAAGTCGATGAACTTCACCTTTACATTACCCAGCAGTTCAATTGGTCTGCGACCATTATCCTTCAATATCATTGCTGCTGTCTCCGATACCGATTTACGGTAGACGGCATAAAGGGGTTCATGATTGCCTTCTCCTGTTACGGGCATTACAATATCAGCCTCACCCGAGAGGTTGATCATATTGTGAATAAGTCGCATATTCATATCGGGTATGTCGCAGGCAGTGATGAAGTTAACATCACTGGATGAAGCCCCGAGGCATGAATAGATACCCATCAGCGGGCCTTTATCTTTTTCAATGTCAGGTATTACCCTGAGATTCAGAAAGGAGTACTTCTCAGGATCATTGGCACCGATGATTACCTCATCAAAATGATTTATCAGCTGACGTGCAATATGAGCTATCATGGGCTGATCTCCAACGGGAAGCATGCTCTTGTCGGTTCCACCCATCCTTGAGCTTTTGCCTCCCGCAAGAATGATGGCAGTTGCCTTTTCCCGGATTATCCATTTGTTATTTTCAATCAGTACCCTCGATGGGTTAAAATCCCAGCTCATCTCATGGAAATCCACCACCTTGTCGGCATAATGTATGACCTCGGCGCAACTCTCCTTGACACGTTTTTCGACCCGGTTCTTAATTACAATGAACAGTCCCGGCTCGATCACCTTTCTGATGGAATTGGATTCACAAACTGTCAGTGCGTCTCCGGGGATGATATCCAGTAGAGCCTTCAGCCCCTTTTCCAGGGCATGGACGCTTACCTTGAGGAAATATGACCTGAAGGCACCGGCAATCAGCATCCTTGAGGTGTCCTTGGCAGGGTCAAGTTTCTTCTCCTCCACTATTTCATAGTCACCCCTTAGAGATGTGCAGACTCCGCAACCCTTGCCGCCACGGGGGCAGTTACCCTCTTCGGGGTCTATGGTAACCACCTTTACCCCGTAAATCCTGTGTTCCCCCGAATACTTTTGAATGAGTCTGCATGCAAACTCCGTCTTCCCGGTATTCCTGCCGGTTGAACCAAGGATTATGAAACTGGGTCTGATTAACATTGGCGCGAATGTAATCATTAATAAGCAAATACCTCCTTTTCAGAAGGTATTTGCTTATTAATTTAGGTGCTATATTGCTGTTTTATAGCTACTTATCCTCAACAACAGTTTTATTGTTCAAGAACAATGCAAAAATGAATCCTATAGCGAGCAGTATGGCTCCTGCAGTAAACGAATAAGTTGCAGCATTTTCAGGGAATTTATCTTTCATAAGGGCCACAATCTGAGGACCAACAACTCCACCCATTGACCATCCTGTAAGTATTACACCATAGACAACCGGCATCAGCTTCGGTGTGAACACATCCCTGACAAACGAGGGCATTGTACCGAATCCTCCACCGTAGCAGAGAAGCACATAACATACAAGTATTGCAAATATATATGGATTATGCACAAACAGAAGAATGACAAATACTGCTATCTGTGTACCCAATATCAGACGAAATGCCTGAACACGGCCGATTTTATCTGATAAGCCTCCCCAGAAGAACCTTCCCAGCCCGTTAAAAAGTGAACTTATTGCAATAAGAGTTCCACCAATGGCAGCCAGATGAGCCACATCTGTTCCAGGTTTGAATTTACTCCACAGATCCTGCATCAGAGGTGACTGGAAACTTATGAACATGATGCCGGCGGTAACATTAATGAAGAGAAGCATCCACATGAAGAAGAACTTGGAAGTGAGGATGCCCTGTTTTGCAGTGATGCCCAGGTCGACAGCCTTCCCTGTAGACTTGCTTACAGGAGGGATATAACCTTCCGGAACATAATCTGCCGGGGGTTGCTTGATGAAAATTGCAGCTGAAAAACCAAGCACCAGGATAATTATTCCGATAATGAAAAAGGTAGATATCAGATTACCGCCAACAATGCTAATTACTGCAGGAGCAATTATCTTGGACATTACCAGAGCTCCAAGTCCGAATCCCATAACGACCATGCCGGTAACAAACCCCTGCCTGTCAGGAAACCATTTGGATGCAGACACAACCGGAGTAACGTAACCAAGGCCAATCCCGGCCCCGCCTATTACCCCAAAGCCAATGATGAGAAAGAGAAGGCTATGAAACTTCAGAGCCAGTGCCCCTAGCATAAAACCTGCTCCATACATAATAGCGCCAATAACTGCCAGTTTTGTCGGTCCATACTTGGGCAGGTTAATACCACCCCATGCTGCGGCAAGACCAAGGCATAAGATACTCATGCTGAATGCCCAGGCCACACCTGAATTAGACCAACCGAAGGTTTCAACAATTGGCTTCTGAAAAAAGCTCCATGCATAAACGGTTCCGAGCACAATCATTAAAAGAGTGCCCATAATGGCTACAAGCCATCGATTTTGTTTCTTAGTTTCCATGTTTAATTTTAGGTTTATTATTGGTTAATTCACTATTAACTTCTCGAATTCAGGTCTGAATTTATTCAGCATGGTCTTGATCGGAGACGAGTAGGCCTCGCCGGTGGGGCAGAGAGTATTGCCCTTGATATTATCACAGAGCCAGATAACCTTCTCGATGTCACCTTTTTCTCCTTTACCCTCAATGATCTTTTTCAGAATGCTGAGGATCATTCCCGAGCCCATCCGGCACGGAGTACACTGGCCACACGACTCATGGTTATAAAATTGCATGGTTCTGACTGCAATTTCAGGGATGGAGAATTCGTCACTGATAATCATCACGCCACCTGACCCCAAGGATGTTCCGTATTCGATACATGATTCATAGTCCATCTTCAGGCCTTTCCCTTTTCTCAATTCCTCGAGGGTTAGTATGGGCACTGACAGTCCTCCTACGATAACCCCGACCATTTTACCCTTTACACCTCCGGCCATTTTGATCAGTTCGCTGAATGGTACTCCCATCGGGCACTCATAGACACCGGGTTTGTTGACTGCACCCGAGACCCCGAAAAGTTTGAAACCCCATCCTGCCTGTGAGCCCCATTGCTTGAATGCAGCTGCCCCGTTTTCAATGATGTATGGTACACTTGCCAACGTCTCAACATTATTCACTATTGTAGGGCAGTTATATAATCCTTCTATTGCAGGGAAAGGAGGTTTCATACGAGGGAACCCCCTCTTGCCTTCTATTGATTCAATAAGGGCTGTCTCTTCACCGCATACATACGAACCTGCTCCCTGGTGCACTATAAGGTCATCAAGATGGTCGAGCTGTCCGTCCTTCTTAGCTTCATCGATTGCCTTTTCAAGAATATCGGCTATCCAGCTGAATTCGCCCCTGATATAGATGAAGGCAAGCCTGCTTCCCAGGGCATGAGCCGCAATGGCCATTCCTTCAATAAGCAGGTGCGGATCATAGGCCAGTATCTGCCGGTCCTTGAAGGTACCCGGCTCTCCCTCATCGGCATTGCAGATCAGGTAAACGGGTTTGTCGCTGTTTTTGGGAAGGAATCCCCATTTTACGCCCGTCGGAAATCCTGCTCCTCCCCTTCCCCGCAACTCCGAAGCCTTGACCTCGTTGATAATATCAGCGGCAGGCATCTTCAGGGCTTTTGCCAGTGTTTTATAACCGCCATGCTGCTTGTAAACCTTTATTGAGGCAGCGTTCTCCACCCCCCTGTTTTTTAGCAATACATTACACAGCGTTTCATAGTTGTATTCTACCGGCAGGTCAGGCATTATCCCCTTTCTGAGCGAATCTATCAGAACATCGACCTTCTCCCTTGTCATCAGCTCATAGTACCTGTCATTAACCTGTATTACCGGGCAGGTTCCGCACGAGGCCAGGCATTCAACCTTCGAGAGGGTAAACAAACCATCGGGTGTTGTCTGTCCGTGACTGATAGCGAGTTTCTTGCTGAGATAATCATATATCTCAAGAGCGCCCATGAGAGTGGCAGGCACATTAGTATCTACCTGAAGGTGATATTTGCCTACATTCTTCTCAACATTGAACATGGTATAATAGGTGGCTACCCCATAAGCCTTTGAAAGGGGTACGTCAATGAGTTCTGCTATTTCGGCCACATCCTCCTTTGTCAGGTTGTTGTCCTTAGCCTTCTGGACCAGCATTAATGCAGGCATCAGGGCCGATTCCTTCTTTGGATATCGGGCCATGATCTGCTGTATTCTTGTTCTTAGAGTATCATTCATTTAGAAGAAGTTTTTAAGGTTAACAACATTCGGCTATCTTCTCAACCTTCACACCGCAAATCTTGTACTCCGGTATCCCTGCCACAGGGTCAAGCGCATCATTGGTCAGAACATTGGCAGCTGATTCGACAAAATGGAATGGAATGAAGACTATTCCCTTCATGATCTTATCGGTCACGAGAGCCGAAATTTCTATTGATCCTCGCCGTGAGGTAACCTTAACTTTTTCGCCATTTTTGATTTTAAGTTTCCTGGCATCGGTTGTACTTATCTCTACCATGCCTGAAGATACCAGTCCATCAAGGACTTTAGACCTCCGTGTCATCGAGCCCGTATGATAATGCTGCAGCAGACGGCCCGTTGTGAGAGTGAGCGGGTATTCATCGTCTGAATATTCAGCAGAGGGTTTATAATCAATCGCCTTCAGAAGTCCTTTGCCGCGTGAAAACTTACCAACATGAAGGACTGGTGTTCCCGGATGCTCTTCAGTGGGACAGGGCCATCTTAAACCTGTACCTTCCTTGATTCTTGCGTACGAAATGCCGGCATATGATGGTGTCAGTCTCCTTATCTCATCATAAAGGGAATCTGCTGTTTCAGGAAAATCGGCACAGCCCATGCGCTTAGCAAGGCCAGCAATAATCTGATTGTCGCTCCTTGCACCTGAGGGACCCTCAAGTGCTTTGTTGGAAAACTGTACCCTCCTCTCGGTATTTGTGAAAGTTCCATATTTCTCTGCAAAAGCGAAAGCAGGCAGTACGACATCAGCCATCTGGGCCGTTTCGGTAAGGAATATATCCTGAACCACCAGGAAGTCGAGCTTCTTGAGTTGCTTCTCGGCGTGGTGAAGGTTCGGGTCCGAGATCATCGGATTTTCTCCAACGATATAAATAGCCTTAATGGACCCACCGGCATTCCTGACCATTGAGGTAACGGTCTGGCCCACCTTGTCATCCATCTCCTCTAATTTCCTGCCCCAGGCATCGGCAAATTTCTTGCGCGCATCCTCATTAATGACAGGCTGATATCCGGTAAAGACATTTGGAAGACCACCCATATCACATGCTCCCTGAACGTTATTCTGTCCGCGAAGGGGATTGACACCCGTACCCTCGAGACCGAAATTTCCAAGGATCATCTGAAGGTTGGATATGGCCATTACATTATCAACGCCATGTGAATGCTGGGTTATACCCATTGCATAGAAGGCAGCACCCCGGCCGGAAGTAGCATACAATTTGGCAGCCTCATATAGCTGCTCCTTAGGTATGCCGCTAATCTCCTCAACCTTTTCGGGTGTATAAAACTCAAGACTTCTGGCGTATTCCTCCCATCCCTCGGTTCTCTCCTCAATGAATTGCTTGTTATGCCAGTTGTTTTTAACTATTATATGCTGAAGGCCCATGAGCCAGGCATTGTCTGATCCCGGATTCTGCCTCAGATGAATATCGGCATACTTGGCCAGTCCGATGTCGCGGGGATCAACGACAATCAGTTTCACCCCCTTCTGCATAACGGCCTTCTTTATCATCCCGCCGAAAACAGGGTGGTTCCAGGTAGTATTTGTTCCTGTAATGAGAATTACATTAGCTTTATCGGCTTCCTGCATGCTGTTTGTCATAGCACCTGAGCCCAACGTAGTTGCCAGTCCCGCAACCGTAGAGCTATGTCAGAGCCGGGCACAGTGGTCGATGTTGTTGGTTCCAACGACCCCCCTCGCAAATCTCATTATTGCATAATTCTCTTCATTTGATATTCTGGCTGACGAGAAAAACCCTATTGCTCCCGGACCGTGTTTTGATTTGATGTCGGTCAGTTTTTCTGCCACCAGGTCGAGTGCCTCATCCCAGCCGGCCTTTTCGAGTTTCCCGTTCTTACGGATAAGAGGTGTGTCAAGCCTGTCATCGCGGTTCAGAAAGTCAAACCCGAAACGACCCTTAACGCAAAGCATTCCATTGTTGGGCTGATCCTGCCACTGGTCCTCTGCGCCGAGCGAGTAGATGTATTTATTGTCCTTGGTGAACATGTCAATTGCGCATCCCACACCACAATATGTACATATAACCTTGGTTTTCTTGAGGTCCCAGAACTGGCCCTGCCCCTTTGCATTTTTGAAGGTAAGGGCTCCGACGGGACAAAGCTGAACGCACTCGCCACACTGAACGCAGGATGACTGTCCCATGGGCTTATCATCGTCACATATAACACGTATATGATCGGAACGCCATCCGAAATCAAGCACCTGGTGCATGACATTGTTATTGCACCCCCGTATACATCGCCCGCATTCAATACACTTGTTCGGATCCCTGATAATCCCTTCTGAGGACTCGTCAAGCGGAATATGCTCGTGATTGACAAGATATCCCGGCCGTTCTATACCCAGATGATAGGCCATGTCCTGAAGCTCACAATGCCCGTTCTTTTCGCAGGCAATACAATTATGCTCACCGTTTGACAGATGAAGTTCAACAATCATTTTCCTGACCTCAATAATCTGAGGGGTATCGGTCTTGACGGTCATGCCGTCCTTGACCTCCAACGCGCAGCTCTCCTTGAGTCCCCGGAAACCTTCAACCTCAACCAGGCATGCACGGCACTTACCTGCCTTGCCCGTGCGGGCATGATAGCAAAGTGTAGGTATATAGATGTTGTTTTCCCTGGCAACATCCAATACTGTCTTGCCCGCTGATGTATGAAAGACCTTCCCGTTAATTATTACCTTAACAGAATTATCCATAATGGTTGGTTATTTTTTAGTTATGTTGTCATATTTATCATAGAACAATCCGAGTGCATCATTGGGATCCTCGAAAACCATAAAATGGTTATTGCACCCGTTGCGTGAACAGATGTTTACCTTTCCCCCTATCTTGATATTCATTGCCACCATAGGTGCTCCACATTGATCACACATCTGATTGATCAACAATGACTTGTTGCAGTGAGGACAGAAGAATTTAACCACTTCATCCTTAGCCAGGCTGATATCGCTGTCGTGGGCAAAACAACCATACACAGGACACAACCACAGAATCCCACGGTTGCTGTCTGTCACTATATTGATTTTTATTCCGGGATGGTTTCTTACCATTTTCCCCTGATCAATTAGGGAAGTGCCGCAGTGAGGACACTTAACAGAAAGTACAATGTTGTTTTCCATCTCTCTGCCGGTTTATAGGTTACACAATGTCTGGTTGATAAACATCGGCAGCGAAAATATCAAAACAAAATGTAATAAACTATATCAAAAGTAATAACGATCACTGAAAATAATAACTTTGGAATGAATCTAAATAACCTGCAGGCAATCTCTAACCTGCCGGCATCTTTCTCCACACCAGCATGCAATGATATTCCATTGCCGGGATACCCGATAGCTCCCCGTTTTAGCAGACAAACCGGTTCTGACAGGAAGATCATTATTTACGTACCCTGATACCTTTCAATCCATTCCCTCCCTTTTGCTGTTATGGTAATGCGGGATTCACATTCTGACTGAAGGTCATACCTGATAAGCTTTTCCTTCTCAAGAATCTCACCCAGAAGGGCCCTGAAACGCTTGGTTCCCGGTATCAGTTCCTTGAATTCCGGTATGCTTAACCCCTTTTCAGCTGAAGTCAATGACTTCAATAAAACGATCCTGTACTTGTCGGCGATACTGACATGAAGGAAATCGCTGCCACAGAATTTCAGTTTTCCCGCATTACCCAGAAAAGAAATATACTGACTAAGATCGGCACGGTTTATTCCCCTTGCCAATGCCCTTTCCTCAATTTCCTCAACGACAGGCTTGCCTTCTCCATATCCAATTATATCATCCTCAAGCCATTTGAGATGTTCGAGGGTCCTGGCATCAAGCTGTGGTCTGTGCCCATAAATGGTCCAGGTATTCCGGACCCGCCCTATAAGGTTGTCTCCGGCCATCTTTTCAAGTATCAGTTGCAGATAGGTTTTCCCTGCCTTAATATCCGAGAGTCCAAGTTTCCCTGCAATATCGCCGGTCTCAAGGCCTTTATCCAGGAGAGGATTTTTATCGTGAAACTCCTGAAGTGACCTTAAGATGCCTGCCATATAATTCTTTTCACATTTCTCCGAAATGATTATCTCGCCGCCATCATTTGGATAGACGATGAAGTCATCCCTGTTATCCTGGAATGCCGCCTTAACATCATCCCCCGAAAGGTTAAGCCTTTCAGCAACTTCATCAATAGTCATCGGTCTGAATTCACGTCGCAGCAGCATAGCCACATTCTCAGCCAAAGAGCTTTCTGTAAGCATGTTCACGCATAGCGAACTCAGTGTTTCAATGAGCTGAGGTGTGCGCTTCCGGTGATGTAGCGGACTGGAATCAATAATATATCCTCCTCCCAGGGTTCTGTCGGCCGACGAGTTCCTGAGTACGAACCTGTCTCTGTTGACCAGGACAGCCTTCCTGCCAAGATGAATCTGAACAATGGCATCAGAACCTGCAGGCATTGAATCCCTGTTGAGAAGATGTATTCTTGCCTGGCATTCAAAAGTCCCGGTGATAAATGTGACATTTGACCATAAACTTAACGCCGGAACATCATTAAAAAGGGATATGTAGGCATCCGCCATTATTGTCCCCTCTATCTGCCTGTTGCTTATGAGCTGACCTCTTTCAAAATCCTCTTTCCCCAGTCCGATCAGGTTTATGGCAGCGCGATCTCCCCTGGTTACCCTGTCAACCTGTTTACCATGCCTCTCCAATGAACGGATGCGAAGCTTCTTCCTGTCTCCCGGCAAAAGAAATACATCTTCCCCGGCTTTAAGGCATCCGCCGAGTACTGACCCTGTTACAACACTTCCAAAACCTTTGACTGAAAAGAGACGGTCGATGTACATCCTGAAGAGGGAACCAGGTTCCTTGTCCTCAATCTCAGTCATCAAAGTTTCGATTGCGGAGAGAAGGTCTTCCTTCCCTTGCCCTGTATGGGACGACACTCCTATTACAGGGGCATTTCGCAGGGCACTGTTCTTAAGAAATTCCGATATTTCATACCTCGCCATCTCAACCAGTTCTTCATCAACCAGGTCAGTTTTGGTAAGTGCCACCACTCCTCTCCCGATGCCAAGGGCCGTAATAATATTTATATGCTCCACCGTCTGGGGCATTATTCCGCTGTCGGCTGCGATTACCAACAGAACCATATCAATCCCGCATGCTCCACCTATCATCGTATTAATGAAATCCTTATGGCCCGGAACGTCAATGATGCCGACCGAATCGCCACCGGGGAGGTCAAGATGGGTAAATCCGAGGTTGATTGTTATACCTCTCTGTTTTTCCTCGATGTGAGTATCGCAATCGGTGCCTGTCAGCAACCTGATGAGTGATGTCTTGCCATGGTCAATGTGCCCTGCGGTTCCAATAATAATATGTTTCATTGTCCCTGGCTATCGTTATTTACAATTTTATCATGAACCTCCGCTATAATTTTACCAATCAGAGGAATATCGTTCCGGTCAATGGTAAGGAGGTCAAACATTATCTTACCTTGTTTCAGGACTCCCAGAAGGGGTTTTTCATGTTGCAGAAGCTCATGGTACAACCTTTCGGAGTAGCCGGACATCTCCTTTCTGGTTTTGCCGAATCTGATCAGTACCGCATAGCTGTCAATCATTCCTTCCGGTATTGAACCTCCCCCGCATTGCCCCTTTGAGGGAATTATTTCAGACCCTATGTCCGATTGCTCAAGAAGTGACTTCAGTTCCCTGGCAGCATCATGAATATCAGATTTCTCCCTGTAAAAAGCCCTGAAAACATAATTCCCCGATTTCAGTTTTTCATCATTCAGATAATATGAACATGCTGTTTCAAGCAGTGCAATTGTTGTTTTGCACACTCTGAGGGCACGGAGCATTGGCTCCTTTTTCAACCGGTCAATAATTGCCTTCCTGCCGGCTATGATTCCTGCCTGGGGGCCTCCAAGCAATTTATCACCACTGAAACATACCACATCCACACCCGTGGAAAGTGTCTCCCTGACATTGGGTTCTTTAAGCAATGCCGGATGGGAAACTTTCCTCAGCAGGCCGGAACCCATGTCATACAGAACCGGCAGGCCATGTTTCCTTCCGAGACCTGCAAGATCAGCGACACTAACCTCCTCAGTAAATCCCTTTATCGCATAGTTTGATTTGTGTGCCTTGAACAGTAGTGCCGTTTTGCGTGTGATGGCATTTTCGTAGTCACTCAGCCTGGTCTTATTTGTGGTTCCCACCTCCACCATTTTAGAATCGGAAGCAGCCATTATTTCGGGAACACGAAACGATCCTCCGATCTCCACCAGCTCGCCCCTTGAGACAATAACCTCCCTGTTTCTGGCGAATGACCTCAGTATCATCATCACTGCAGAAGCAGCATTATTAACAACAAGAATGTCTTCGGCCCCGGTTAGATATCTTAGTAATGACGATGCGTGGTCATTCCTGTCGCCTCTATCCGCCCTGTCCAGATTGAATTCAAGATTACTGTACCCATTAAGCACTTCAAATGTTTCATTCAGCAGTTCGGTACTGAATGGTGCCCGGCCCAGATTGGTGTGGATGATTATTCCCGTGGCATTATAGACCTTCCTGAGATGCCGCCTTCCGTGAAGAAAGGCAACCGCAGAAATTCTTGCGATTATCTGATCCCGCCGGGGAGGTTCTGACAGGAGTCTTATCTCTTCCCTGAACAGATCGAGCGACTGCCTTACGGCAAAAGTAACCAGGTCCTTTCCATAACTGGAAAGCAAAGGCTTAAGCTCGGGCGATGCAAGAAGCCTGTCAACTCCGGGAAGGTTTCTGAACACCTCCTTCTTATCACTCATAGTCTGCGATATACAGTATTCATAAGGCTATAACTTGCAGAGAGAGCAGGAATCGAACCTGCCACAGCCGGTTTTATCCGTCTGCTGCCGGTTTTGAAGACCGGGCGGAACACCAGTTCCATTCTCTCCCTGTTCTTTTCAACCCAAAGGGAATGCTATCTCCGGGGAGTCAGCAAAAATACCATAAAAATAAAAACTACCCGCCGGCAGGATGCATTATTGTCAAAAAATTGGCAGGATTTTCTATATTTGCTGCAAAATTCTCAATCCTGAATATTATCATTGCAGCAGTCTTTTTTTATCGGCTTATTTAAGCTGTAAATCATCGGAGAACAGAGATATGAAAACCCTTGACTACAAAGAGATCCTGAAATTGGCTATCCGGAATGAGATTGAAGCCTACGAATTTTATCACAGTGCAGCTGTAAAAGCCCGGACTGAGAACCTGGAATCCACCTTCCGCGAACTCGCCGGGGAGGAGATGAACCACAGGAGGACACTTGAGGGGTTCCTCCTCAACGAGTCACTTACTCTCAATTTCAAAAACAGCAGGGATGACTTTAAGGTCTCCGAGTCTGTTGAGTTGCCCCCGCTTACAACCGACATGTCGTTTGCCGACGGGGTAGCCCTTGCAATGAAAAAGGAAGAGGAGGCTATGGATATGTATAAAAAGTTTGCAGCAGCCTCGGAAGACCCCGGACAAAAGAGTACCTTCCTTCAACTTGCAGCGATGGAGCAGGGGCATAAACTTAAGCTGGAGGATCTGTACACTAACGCCGCTTTCGTAGAGGCATGGTAATAATCGCCAGCTCTGCAAACACGTGATGTATTTCAGGGAGCTTCCTGTTTAAACGCTGACACAATAAACAAATGACATTATAACCATGAAAAACACGAAGAAAATCTTAATCGTCGATGATGACATCGACATAATCATTACGCTGAAAACCATATTGAAATCAAAAGGTTATGAAGTGGTAAGCGCAATGAACAAGAAGGAAGGGATAGACAAGCTGCGTAACGAAAAACCCGACCTGGTAATTCTGGATGTGATGATGACAACCCATTATGAAGGTTTTGAAATGGCCCGGTTGATGCTCTCAAGTGAAGAATTCAGGAATACTCCTTTCCTCATTCAATCATCAATAGATATTCTTATGACCGACAAAGCGAGTGTCCAGGAGATGGCCCGCGAGTACCGCAAGGATCCAAATTTCAAGGACCTGCAGGTTCTGCTTGTAAAGAATATAACTGACGGCACCGCCGGTATTGATTATATGGATGAAAATGGCAAGACACACTGGTTTTCGGTAAGGGGTTTCATAAGAAAACCTGTCGACGCCGACAGGATAATACCTGAGATCGAGAAGAATCTGAAATAAACGAGGATATTTTTCATGTGACACGGCATGGAGCTGCTTTCCATGCCGTTTTTTTACCGGATAAACCATTTTCCATCATGAGATCAAAACTGGTAATACCCCTTAAACTGAAGCTTTTCCTGCCTGTGATGATTATAGTCATTACAGTGGTGGTCATAACCACCCTTTGGTTCGTAAACCGATCGATTCACTCCTTTAACGACCGTATTATAAGCACCCTCGAACTGGAGGTTCAGACCCTCAAGCAGATGTTTGAAAGGGAAAGAATACTCAAGCTCGAAAAGGTTCAGACCAATCTCAAGGTTGCACGCATCCAGTTCTTCAGCAAGCCCCTTGTCGTAACGGACCGGACCATGACCGTTGAGGTCGAGAACCAAAGATCTAACATGCGTCATGAAGCCGTACTGCCGGTCTGGAAGCATGGCGGCAAGGAGCTGTTCGGCAGCGTTGAGTTCGTCGATTTCATGGAGGGGATAGTGGGAGGATCGGTGACGGTATTTCAGAGGATAGACAGCGGGTTTGTGAGGGTGTCAACCAATATCCGCAAGTCTGACGGACAGAGAGCCGTGGCAACCTATATTCCTAATAACTCACCCGTTGCGGAAACCGTGCTCGAGGGCAGAAGTTATTTTGGCCGTGCAGTTGTGGTGGACAAATGGTACACGACGGGATACGACCCCATATTGATCGACAATGAAGTTTCAGGATTGCTGTATGTCGGCGACATGGAAAAGGATATGTCAGAACTCAAGCGGATACTTAATAACCTTACTATTGGAAAAAGCGGTTACCCTTTCGTTTTTGACAAGTATGGGACCCTGCTGATCCATCCCTCCCGCGAGGGAGAGCAATGGGGAGACAGCCTGTTCCTCAGCAATGTCCTCAATACTACTGACGGAACACTAACCTTCCTGCAGGATGGTCACTCGAAGACCGCTGCATATAGTTACTTTGAGCCATTCGAATTGTATGTGGCAGCGTCGGTATTCAATGACATCGAGAACAGGGAACTCGTTAAAAACGCTGTTTCTGGCGCCCTCATGGTGGCTGTCATTGCCATTATCTTCCTGTTGATATTCATATATCGATTTACTACCGAAAGACTGTATAATTATCTTAACGCACTGGAGCGTTCGGAAGCCAAACTGGCTACCACCGAGGAAGCCCTCCAGCAATCGGAAAAGCTTGCCCACATGGGGCAGATATCCGCCGGCATTGCCCATGAACTGAATAATCCGCTCGGTGTAATAACGATGTACAGCGGAATAATACTCGATGAGCTCCCTGCAGACAGTCCCGTAAGAGATGATATCAGAATGATAGTGGAGCAAGCCGACAGATGCAAGAATATCGTAGGCGGACTTCTCAATTTCGCCAGGAAAAACAAGGTAAACGCCAGGGAGGTTGACATCGTTAAGTTCCTCTCACAGACCCTGAGCGGCGTTGTAATACCTGAAAATATCAGAACGGCGATACACACTGATATAAAAGACACCATTGTAATGCTCGATATTGAACAGATGACCCAGGTGTTTACCAACCTCGAAAAAAATGCTGTGGAAGCCATGCCGGAAGGAGGTGAACTAAACATCCAAATCATAGGCACCGATCGTGAAGTGGAGGTAATCATCGCCGACACCGGCACGGGGATATCCGAAGAAAACATGGGTAAACTTTTCACCCCATTCTTCACCACAAAGAAGGTGGGTGAGGGAACCGGATTGGGACTTCCTCTCGTATATGGTATAGTGAAAATGCATAAGGGCAGAATCAATGTTATCTCAAACACAGATCCATCAAAAGGAGCAACGGGCACAAGGTTCTGCATTACGCTGCCAAGAATCATCTGATTGACTGACATAAAATTCAGGAAGTAGTACATGTAAATTAATATTATTATAATGAGCACACTTAAGTTACTTGCTGTTGATGATGAGCCCGGAATAATATCGGGCATTGAGAGAGTACTCAGGCATTTTACGGTCAGCTACCCTTTCATGGAAGAGGAGATTTCCTATGAGATAATCTCTGCCGGTTCGGGTGAAGAGGCTATCCGGATAATCGAAAGCACCAGGGTTGACATTGTGCTTCTTGACAATAAGCTCCCCGGCATGGACGGCATAGAGGTTCTTGAGTATGTCCGCAACAAGGAGTACGACCTGGCGGTAATGATGATAACCTCTTACGCCTCACTCGATCTTGCTGTTAAGGCAACCAACTACGGTGCCTATAACTTTGTTCCAAAGCCATTCACACCCCAGGAGCTGAAATCTGCCATTGAAACAATCACCAAGAACCTCTACCTCAAAAGATTAACCCGGAGCATGAAGGAAGAGGGCAGGCAGGCCCGCTTCCAGTTCCTTTCCGTGCTCTCACATGAACTCAAATCACCTATAAACGCCGTTGAAGGGTACCTCCGGAGAATGAAGGAAAAACAGGCGGGCGACAATTTCGATGACTACATGGAAATGATTGACCGATCGCTTGAAAGGATCAAGGGTATGAGAAACCTTATTCTTGACCTGCTCGACCTGTCGCGTATGGAGTCAGGAACCAAGAGCAGGAATATGATCCCCCTCGATATAACTATGTAGCCAGGGGAGTGGCTGACTCCCTGGAACCGCTGGCCATTCAGAAAAGCATAAAGATACACCTCGATTCGGATGAGAACCTCTATCTGAACGCCGACAGGAACGAAATGGAAATCATCATCAACAACCTCGTTTCAAACGCGGTTAAGTACAACCGCGAAAACGGTAAAGTATTTATTGGTGTTCACAAAAAGAACGGGTTTGCCGAAATTACCGTTGAAGATACAGGGATTGGCATGACCAGGGAGGAGACAGAACTTCTCTTCCGCGATTTTGTAAGAATAAAGAATCCCAAGACAAAACTCATCTCGGGCAGCGGACTGGGCCT
>JAVEWX010000234.1:0-3584 GCA_034004335.1 Bacteroidales bacterium
TGAAAGGGAATTTCTGATGGTCTTTGAGGCACTTGAGGAAAAAACCACTGTGCCGGTGAGTGAAATGCAGAATCCGGAAAACGAGGGAATAAGTGATGTTGATCGGATGATCAGCAATATTGTCAGGAACCTGGCAAACCCTGACAATCCCGTTATTGATCCGCGTGAATACCAGGACAGGGTTAAGGAGGAGATGATTCAGAAGGGCTTGCTCGGAGAGGACAATTTTATAGATGACTGGAAAAGAAATGAGACAGAGCAGGAGGCAGTGGTTATAGCAGAAAGGGTCCGCCAGGAGATGCAGAAAGCTGCAGAGGAGGATCCGCCCCTAAACTATCAGGGACCGACCCGTGTATATTACCGGCTGGAAAACAGGTATCACAGAACGCTGCCAATACCTGTTTACAAATGCGAGGGAGGTGGCAAAGTCACTCTTTCCATTGAAGTCGATCCCACAGGAATTGTCCTTACTGCAAGGGTTCTGTCTGCAGAAAGCACCACTACCGATCAGTGTCTTCTTGAAACAGCTGTCAAATCAGCGTATGCGTCGAGGTTCAACCGCAACCCCAACTCACCGTCGAGGCAACAGGGAACCCTTACCTACCATTTCGTAGCCCAATAAGCTGTCGGGATAATTCAACATTAAGCAGAATAGGAAGCAGGAAAGGCCGGTGTCAGTCAAACAGGGTCCCCGGAACATCGTATTTGTAAGGCTCAATGATTTCGGGTCTGTTCTTGTCAATGTCGCGTTTTGAGATCAGCGGACCTATTGTATGAGCTGACAATAACCCTTCCGGCAGGGGCACCATCATCTTTTTAAGGTAATCAGCCGGGGTGTCATCCTTAAGCCAACTATCAATACCATCGTCAAGAAGAACAAGAGGCATCCGCTTCTTTGTATTGTGAATTCCGGCCATCATCAGGTTAGCCTCAGTGGTGACGATTGAGAAGGTACGGCAGGCAATACCTGCGTTCCTGTCATACCATTCACTCCACAATCCTCCAAGCGACATTATGGTTCCTGCAGTTGAGGTTATGTACCATGGCAGTCTGACCATCCCCGACATCTGCCATTCGTAAAATCCGCTTACAGGGACAATGCATCTCCCCGACCTGAACGATTCTGCAAATGAGGGTTTCACGTCGATTGTCTCCGACCGTGCATTGAAGGTTTTCTTCCTGATCTCTTCAGCCGATGCGGCATCACGTACCCAGGAGGGTATGAGTCCCCATTGCATTGTTTCAATGTGTGAGGAGGTGATTACCGGAAGATAGGGAAGGGAAAATGCATGATAATAATAGCTTGGGCGGTATTTCTCATGGTCAATGAAGTCCCTTCCATACCTCTTTTCGAGTTCCTCCTTTACCAGGTTTACATTTACCGTAAAGCACATTACAGATGAAGTTATTCCTGAATATATTCTTTAATGGGAACAGGCAGTGAATACCTGAAAAGATCATACTGCGGCCATTCCCCAACACGTGCAATGACCCTGTTCATTAAAGTGTTTATATCATTTGTTAGTTCAGGTCCGTTCCAGGCACTGGAATTCAAAATAACCACCCAGGATATCCCCCCCGGCATCCTTTTCATCATGGCCGTGGTTCCAGGGAAAAAACCTGTCCGCCACCATACCCCGTTTTCATATGTCGATTTCCATCCCAGTGGAGCGTAACCGTTTCTGATGTCGGTCATTGTTTCAACTGACTCGCTGCTTATTATGTCAGGGTTATAGTCAAATCCGTCAACAGCCAGGAGAAGTCTCATCAGGTCGGGAGCCGTGGCCACCCATGCACCCGCACCCATAAGTGACTCAATGTCATTTCCCCCATACGCAGCAGAGACCATCTCACCCGTACCATATACCGACAACTTGGGCAGGGCATCTTCATGTTCGTAGTACTTCACCTCGTTCGGCAGCCTGTCCGATTCAAGGTTCTTCGCCAGTGCAAAGTCATAAATGCCCACTGGTTCCAATATCTCCCTCCTGCAGTATTCCTCGTAGTCCATCCCTGATACCTTCTCAATGACAAGCCCAAGAATAGCGTACCCAAGATTGGAGTAGGAGCTTCCTGTCCCGGGAGTAAAATGAAGTCTCCTGTCGAGGGCAAAGCGAACATAATCTTCCGTGCTAAGGGGCATCTCATACCCCCCCAGTCTGGCCACGGTAGGAGTTATGAACATATGGTCACCATATCTTACCGACCATCCGCCCCTGTGTCCCAGCAGGTGGGCAACAGTAATGCTGTATACCCGTTTGTCCCTGGGTGCGGCGAACAATGAATCATTAAGTATACCGTCAACCCCAAAAACCCTGTCATGCATTGATATCCGGCCCTCTTCACATAACCTCATTATAGCTACGGCAGTGATAAGCTTTGAGACACTGGCTATCCTGAACCTGTGATATGGCTGCACCTCCTGTTTTGTGACCGTATCAGCGTATCCATAGCCGTGCGCAAATACAAGCCTTCCACCATTTGAAACCGCAACTGATGCCCCCCTTATGTTCCATCTATTCATGAAAGAGGTGAACGATCTTTCAATGATTTCCGAATATTCAAAATCTGCAATTTCATTGCTTATTCTGGTCTTCGAAGGAACCAGAAACTCCGAATCATATACCGGATTATGGGTAACAAGCGGATCAATGGTCGAAAATAACAACAGAAAAACAGACAACAGCAATTTAAGATTCATCCGCGGCAACATGAAAAGTAATATTGCCACAAAATTAAACGATATTTTCCTTCAACCAAAATTCTGTCCGGAGTTCATACTATTGAACGATAAAGAATAACTTTGCATTCATGGGAAACCTGTCTGATAAGCTGATGAATTGTTGTGCATCCCTGCTGTTGGCTGCAATAATCTCAATTGAAGCCGGTGGACAGCAGGTTGCATTCAACGATCAGATTAACGATCCCGATTATTTATTACTCGTCTCAGCTTCAATTGGCGATACCGCACGTATTGTCAGCCTCCTTAAAGACGGCGCAGACATCGATGCCCAAACCCTTGAGGGTGCCACTCCCCTCATGCTTGCAGTTCAATACCGGCAGGCGCCGGCAGTGAAACTTCTTATCGAAGCAGGCGCCGACCCCGACATATCGACCTATTTCAGGGTTACACCATTGATTGCGGCCATCAGGGACCAGAACCTTGAAATAGCCGAAATGCTGATACGTGCAGGGGCCAACATTGACGCCCGCGACATAAACGGAGCCACTGCCCTGCATTATGCAGCTCTCTTCGGGTTCTATTATGAGGCTGACATGCTTATCTACTATGAGGCACTTAATGACCTGAAGGCTACTGACGGAACGACACCCCTCATGGCCGCGGTCATGTCGGGAAGTTTCGATATAGCAGACATACTGATCCGTAATGGTTCGAACGTAAACAGCACTGATAACAAGGGATATACCCCCCTTCTGCTTGCTGCCCAGAACGGAGACACTCTTGTGATGGAGCTACTCCTGATGAGTGGTGCAGACCTGTATGCAGTTGCAAGCGACAGGTACAACGCAACTGCAATAGCTGTCAGAGATGCGAATATATGGCTGTTCAGCTACCTCTTCCG
>JAVEWX010000235.1:0-3584 GCA_034004335.1 Bacteroidales bacterium
GTCCTGCTGATTTTCCAGGTTTCCGTACATTTCATGATCCTTGCCGAGGAGCGGTGGTGCAGGGATAAGTTCGGACTGCTCTTCGCAGAATACATGAACAAGGTGAGAAGATACCTTTAAGGAATGCAAGTTCCTTAAAGGTATTTGTGTCCGGCATAACAGATCAAGCCTTATTCAGGCATCAACAATTTAAACGATTATCAGTTATTCACAGGAAAGTATGACTGATGCACATGAATTATCTTCCAGGTATCGGCATCCTTTTGGAACAGTCCGGTCATTGCTCCCTTAAGATTTAATGTATCGCCGTTTACAGTTACCGCCTCCTCCGTGAAACTACTGGTTGAGAGTACGAGCGTGGGAGATAAAACTGAATATTGTCTTTCGGGGAATTCCAACTTTACAGTTTCCAAACGTGCAAAACTTTCGGTAAATGCTGAGACCGTAGAATTGAGATCTGTCATTAAATGGCCATTGTCAATGAATCCCAGAAAATTGTCCTCGCTGAAATAGCTAAAGGCTCCGGCAGCGTCTTTGTTGATCAGACGGTCAGCTATTGCAGCATCAATAACTTCCGTTTCGCTAATAATAGCCTGCTTCTGCTCTTCGGTAAGCAATCCGGGATCAGTGTTGTTGCAGCCGCATAAAGTCACTGCAAGCAAAATCAGGGGAAGAATGATCTTTTTCATGAGCGTGGATGTTTAGTTAACAATTAAGGAAAATGGTAAAGTTTATTTTTAGCAACCATAGAGTAATACCGCCCTTAACTCCGCCACAACTGATTAATTCAGTTCCCGCTCCAACTTAACAATTGCCCGTATGCCATTCAGCATCAAAGGGAAACCACACATTGCCTGTCAAGGTCCAGATTAATAGCTCCTTCTGATTCAACAGAATTCAACTAAACTAGCTTACATCGATCCGCTTGATGCAAATAGGCCTGCCCTATCAAATTTAGGTCTCTTTTCTACATGAAACAACTTTTTTTTGAACTCCCTGTTTATGAGCCCGACAGCTTAGATCCCGCAGGACAATAATCACCTCTATTCTTCCGTCATTACAATGATGACTCCTGACTTCATATCCCTTAGTCCCGGCAGAACCTTATCAATACTTTTGCTGACAACCTGCATGCTGATTATATTATCATGCTCCAGGCTTGCCAGCCCCGGTTTGACTTTTGGGAATATCGAAACCCCGGCTGAGAGAAAGAAGCTGAATGAATTCATGGAAGCAGGTGTTGAAAAGCCACTTGAGACCGGGAGCGTCACTCCGGATGAGATCATCAGGACCGCCCGCCGATATCTCGGCGTTCCTCACTGCATGGGAGGTAAAAGCATGGAGTGCATCGACTGCTCAGGACTGCTGGCAGTAATCTTTGCCAGCCACGGAATGCAGCTGCCGCACAGCTCCGAGGAGCAGGCCAGGTATGGAAAGATAATTGCAGAGAGGGAGAAGCTGAAGAAGGGCGACCTGGTCTTCTTTATCAGGACTTACAACACTAGCCGTATCATAACCCATTCCGGCATCTATGTGGGAGACAATAAGTTCATTCACACATCCACCAGCCTGGGCGTTACAGTCACCTCGCTGGATGACCCCTGGTGGAACAAAAGATATCTCTTCGCCACCAGGGTGTTCAAATAAAAACCACCCAACAGATCACAGTTTGAAATCCTCGGGAGATTTTCCATCATGGATGATGATAAAGATGAGGAAATCCACATTAATGCTTTTAGTAAGGCGTACTGCCAGAGCACAAAATTGCCATAGGAATTAATTCAGCCAGGTGCAAAAAAATTCCCGGCAACCGGAAATTTATTGAACTTTATCAGTTGAAATTCCTTAATAGTACAAACACCCGGATATGGTAGAACTGAAAACAAAACAGACAGACGCGAGTGTCACCGACTTCATCAACTCGTTTGCCGATACTGAACAAAAACGCAAAGACAGCTTCGAGCTACTGAAGCTGATGCGCGACTTCACCGGCTTCGAGCCGAAGATGTGGGGCCCCTCAATTATAGGCTTCGGCCAGTATCACTACAAGTCAGAGAGAAGCAGCCAGGAGGGCGACTGGCCACTGGTGGGCTTTTCGCCCCGTAAAACCGCCATCTCACTCTACGTCTATACCGGCGCACCGGAACATGAGCATCTCCTCGAAGGACTGGGGAAATTTAAAAGGGGCGCGGCATGCATCTACATCAAAAAACTGTCTGACATTGACCAGGACACCCTGAAGAGGCTGATGAAAACAACCATCGATTACCTGCAGTCGAAACATGGAAAGTAAAAGATAACACTATGGACAAGGGAGCAGAAACAATGATCAGTAACCTCCACAAAAACACCGGCAAAACTCTTGACGAGTGGATAGCCATTGTGGAGCAGGAAAAACTTTCGAAACACAGCGAGATGATATCGTTTCTGAAGGAGAAGCACGGGCTGACCTACGGATATGCCAACCTCGTCGCTATCAAGCTAAAAGGCTCTGATGCAGGTTCAGTGGAGAACAAGGACGACCTCATTGAAAAACAGTATAAAGGCAAGGAGCATTTCAGGCCGCTATATGAAAAGTTACTGGCTGAGATACTCAAGTTTGGCAATGACATAGAAGTTGCACCCAAGAATGCTTATGTAAGCCTCCGCAGAAAAAAGCAGTTTGCGATGCTTCAGCCTGCAACAAAGACCAGGTTTGAAATCTCCGTTAACATGAAGGGGCATGAGCCTCAGGGCAGGCTGGAAGCTGTCACGGCCTCAAATGCAATGTGTTCGCACAGGATCAACGTTACTGATATCTCTGAAATCGACAGGGAGATCATCGGTTGGCTCAGGCTGGCCTATGACAACGCCGGATAAATCGCAGGTCAATGATCTGATTATACGCTTCTCAGAGAAGATAGTATAGTATTCTCGTTCACAGAAACAGCACCAGGGTGAGCTTAACAGGCAACCCTTACATGGCAACAGCCGGGTCCTGCCGGGTTTTCCACAGACGCATCTCCCTGAAACTGATAAGCATCCCTCTCTTTTCATCCCACAGCCTGAGCATCAGCGACTGAAAGGCCGACCAGAAGGTCACCGGCTTGACCTGACTGAAGAGCGGGTTTTCATCATTGCACCTCTTCAGGTTGTAATTGGGGATGAGAGGGCTGAGGTGATGGATGTGATGATATCCTATGTTCCCGGTAAACCAGTTTAGTACCGCCGGAAGCTTGAAGAACGAGCTGCCGTCCAGGGCCATCTTCATGTAGTCCCATGATGACGCGTCGCTCCATTTGACATGCCTGTACTGGTGCTGGACATAAAAGAGCCATACGCCATGCACCGTTGCAATGTACAGCACCGGCAACTGTATCATAAGATAGGCTTTCCACCCTATTGTCATTACCATTACGGTGACTATCACAACAAGTGCCAGGTTGGTAAGCTGAACATAAACATGTTCCCTCACCGACATATACTTTCTGGGCAGGCGATACAGCACCACAAACAGCAGCATCGGTGCGATGCCAAGGAGAAACACCGGATGACGGTAAAGACGGTAGACGAAGCGCTGCCACCTGCTCATCTTCCGGTACTCT
>JAVEWX010000001.1:0-16587 GCA_034004335.1 Bacteroidales bacterium
TGAAAAGATTAAGGCAGATCCGGAATGCCACTTATTTTGTCCTGGATTTACTGATCGGCAACTGGTCGGTAAAATATGCCACTGTACTCGTTTATTGAAAAATACGACTTGTTAAGGGTCGACTAAAATAGAGTATCTTTTACTTCCAATCTACCTTAATGGTGTAGGGGACACCATTAAGAACTTCAGTTTTTCCTGTGTAGGCCACACCCCATTCTGTTTTTATTGTTTCAACGGTGGTCTGGCACTCAACAGCAATATACCATTCACCCTCGGGCAGTGTCTTGAAAGTGAACTGCTTCGCAGCGCCCGGACTGACATCCCTGTAGTCAGCTTCCCTTTTGGCAGCAAAATCTCCCTTCCTCATGTAAAGGTTAAGATCATAATCCTCGGCTCCGTTGAGTATTACGGTGATATCCTTTGCACCCCGGGGAATAGTCACCCGGAAGTGATGATACTGCCTGTCGCCGATCATGGTAAGCGAGGGGTCGTTATCATGGGTTGTCTTGAACATGTTTCTTACCTTGTTCTTTTCAAGGTCTCCCTTAAGGACAGGTGTTCCGTTGCCTTCAATGGCATAAAGCAGCAATGCCGCCATCAGGTCGAGCCTTTCTCCGCTGCCGACACCCTCGGGGTGTGAGCCAATTGCAATTACGCGACCGCTGACAGGTGATGCCTTGTAAGCCCATGCGCTTATCTCGTTGTGAATCTTCCGGGTTCCTGTTGTGGTTTTGGTATAATCATACCGCAGGAGTACCTCTGTTTCGGCAGGATATCTCTGTCCTCTGGTGTATGCGAAGCACCCTCCGTTATGGCGGACACTGTCGATATACATGTCACCCCCGAAATCAAAATATTTGAGCAGCGGCGAATCTTTCTCGATGAGCATGCCCGTTGAACTGTTTGTCAGGCCTGTCGAGTGGGTCTGTCCCGGCCATACACCCAGGTAGGCTGCCCTGGGTTTAAGTGAGTCGGATATGGTTCCGTCGCTGGCAAGGAAGGCACCGGCGCAGGTTCCCACAAAACTACCACCATTGGCAACAAAATCCCTGATGCGGCTGCGCCCCTCCTCACCAAGAGAGTTGCCATGATTTGTTGCAGTTCCCCCGTTTATATATATTACCCTGAACCTTGGCTGCCCGTCGGGGTAGAGGAGGACACCGTTAATGTCTGTTTCACAGCCGATGAACAGCTGATTCTGAATGATGGTGTCGAGGCGGGTAGGTGGAAAGGTGGAGGAATATCGCTGCGAGGCAAAATATTCCATCGACAGGTCGAGGTATATTGCTGCCGGCAGATCCTCACGGGAGGTAAGCTTGATACCACCATCCATAAAAATGTCCTTGTAAAAGCCCTGCGATTGAAGGGGCAACTGCATTACCGAAATGATCAGTACGAAGACTTTGAATCTAATTGTTCTCATTGCTTTTAGTTTTGGTATTTAATAATCTTCACCGCTATTTTTCCCGTTGCGGTGAAAGCCCCGAAGTTAGTAAAATTCACAGATTAAAATATTGTTTGTAACTTAGTGGAGATAACTTCGTAAAACCAAATTCTAAAACGAATGATATGAAAAAGGTATTCAATGCAAGTGGTGTCATAGTCATCATGGCTATTCTGTCATTATTAGTATTTTCATGCAAAAATGAAAATGAAACGGTTATTCCGTTGATTGATTATCTGTTGACGGAGGAACTCTATGAATACACCGGTGGCGGTACTGAGGGGTGGAGAGACAGTATTGCGATGTCATATAATACCCTCAAGCAGCTGGTAGAGATGGAAGGCCAGTATGAGACCACCAGCCTTCAATATAATGCTGAAGGTAAGCTTATCAGGGCTGATATTATCTCCTCGGGAGCGAATAAGATGTCCTCTTTTTACATACTTTTTACATGGGAGAGCGACATGGTAACCGCCAGGAGGTATTACGGACCAAATGAACCTGATGACAGCAAGCTGGTATTCGTATTAAACAATCTTGATGAAATCATCAAGGTTGAAAAATACTACCTGATGCCGAGCAAACTGGAAGAATGGTTTCTGGAATCATACCTCAACTTCTCCTGGACAGGTAATAACCTGGTTGAGGTTGAAGAGTATACCTTCCCCTATACCAAGGGTGGGAGAGATCCTTACCTTTTTGCTGAAAAGGCCAAGGAACAGGAGTATTACCTGTTCGTAAAGTGGGAAATTACATATGACAATAAGCTTAACCCATTCATAAAATACCCGGGACTGGGGATGATCTATGTAATGGATATGCCATACATCTTTCTTTCGGAGAACAATGTTGCTTCACTTATCGAATACTGGTACTATGGGGAAACAACCCCAGTTGAAACCTATAACTATACGGTTACAAACCAGTATAATAATGATGATATGGTGGTTGATATAGAATACTATAATTTCCAGGACTATGGACAGGGAAGCACTCAGACCTACACAAGAACCTGGGAAATACACTACAAGAATTAGAACTGCTTAATTTCTTTTCCATTTCAGGCGCAGGCTGTTGGTTACGACACTTACACTGCTAAGTGCCATTGCAGCCCCGGCTATCATCGGGTTTAACAGGAAACCGTTGAGAGGGTAGAGTATACCTGCAGCAACCGGTATCCCGATGAGGTTATAGAAAAATGCCCAGAAAAGGTTCTGCCTGATGGTTCTGACTGTCTGGCGTGAAAGTCTTATGGCCCCGGCTATCTTTCCGGGATCGGAGGAGACTATCGTCAGCCCTGCCACGTCTATGGCAATGTCGCTTCCCCTGCCCATAGCAATGCCTGCATCAGCCTGAGCAAGGGCTGCACTGTCGTTTATCCCGTCTCCTGCCATGGCGACCTTCTTGCCTTCTTCCTGCAGTTTTTTAATAAATTCAGCCTTATCACCAGGCAACATATTAGCCCTGTACTTCTCTATACCGGCCTCGCGGGCAATTGCCCCGGCCGTCTTTTCATTGTCGCCGGTGATGAGGTATATCTCGATTCCCATCTCCCGAAGCTCCGCAACTGCCCCACGCGAAGTTGCACGGATTTTATCGGCAACGGCAATCACTGCAACAGACTTCTGTCCGGCTGCAAACCATATGACCGTTTTACCATCCCTGTAGAAAACTTCCGCTGCTTCTGCCAGCGAACCATCCGTTACGATACCGTTTTCCTCGATCAGTTTCTTATTACCCGCAAGAAAGAGCAAACCATCTGAGTAGCCCCTGACGCCCATGCCTGTAATACTCTCAAACCGGCTTATCTCTATCGTTGGATGACCGCCGAAATGAGCCGCAACAGCTTCGGCAACAGGATGCTCTGAGAGTCGTTCAATCGATGCCAGCACCCGGGAATATTTATCATACCCATCCAGCCACCTCATGTCAGTGACCACGGGTCTTCCCTCGGTTATGGTGCCTGTCTTGTCGAGGACCACCACATCAATTTTCTTCATCATCTCGAGGCTCACCGCATCCCTCACGAGAATGCCATTCTCAGCCCCCTTGCCTATGCCTACCATTACTGCTGTGGGCGTTGCCAGACCCAGGGCACAGGGACAGGCTATTATCAGTACCGTTATCAATGCCAGGAGACCCTGCGACAGCCCGTTCTCACCCCCTGCAAGGACCCAGATGAGGAAGGATGTTAATGCAATCCCCATCACCGCAGGTACAAAGAATGAGGCAATCCTGTCAGCCAGTTTCTGAACGGGTGCCCTGCTGCCCTGCGCCTCCTGCACCATCCTGATTATCTGTGACAGCATGGTTGCTGCCCCTACTTTCTCAGCCCTGAAGGTAAGGGTTCCCTTCTGGTTGATGGTACCGGCGAAAACCTTGTCACCGGCTCTCTTTTCAGCCGGAATGGGTTCGCCGGTCATCATGCTTTCGTCAACCCATGAGCTGCCTGAGACAATAACACCATCAACGGCAATCTTTTCTCCCGGACGCACAACAATCATGTCGCCGGGTTTAACCTGTTCTACCGGCACCTCGGTGGTATTGCCGTCGGTTCCGGCCATAAGAACATGTTTCGGCCTCAACCCCATCAACTTGCGCAATGCCGATGAGGTATTGCCTTTTGCCTTTTCCTCGAGGAGCTTGCCGAGCATAATAAAGGCAATAATAACAGCCGCTGCCTCAAAGTAAACATGCGCGTGCAGGCCCCGTGCATGCCACACATGCGGAAAGAGGGTGTTGAAAAGGCTGAAGATGTAGGCTACCCCCGTGCTTAATGCCACAAGGGTATCCATGCTTACATGCCTGTTAAGCGCCTGTTTCCATGCATTGATGTAAAACCTGTTGCCAAGCCATACTACCACGGGAGTGGTAAGAATAAGCATTATGAGACTGGCGTGGGGCATGTTCATGAAAAACATCCCTATAATCACCACGGGGATAGAAAAAAACATGGCCAGGATGGTATTGCGCTTGAGTTTCCTGTACTCAGCAGCCCTCATTTCTTCAACCTTCTGGCCGGAACCGGGGCCATCCTCTGTGACCATATCGTATCCTGCAGCCTGCAGTTTGTCGCGAAGAATGGCGGCATCAGTCATATTATCATCGAACTCCAGTTTTACTGTAGCCGCTGCCAGGTTTACTGAAGCATCGAAAACCCCCTCCTGTGATTTCAGGATTCTCTCCACGTTGCCGGCACATGAAGCGCACGACATGTGTAAAACCGGCAAGGTTTTTATTACTATCCCCTGTTTCTTATCCATAGAACCTGGAAAATAAATTTATACAGACTACCAGATAATACTGTCGCCCGGCATTGCCTGTATATTAATAACAAGGGTTACATGTCATATGTTTAACGGAAGAGGGGAAAGATCAGTAATTGATGGCGGCAGCTACGGCCTTACGCCAGCCATCTATCAGCTTTTCAATCTGATGTGAGTCTGCTTCCGGGGTAAATATCCGGTCGGTCTTCCATTGTCGCTTCAGTTCCCCGATGCCGGTCCAGTAGCCTGTAGCAAGACCTGCAAGGTAAGCTGCTCCCAGTGCCGTGGTCTCAGTTATTGCCGGTCTGACGACATCAGTACGGAGGAGGTCTGCCTGAAACTGCATCAGGCTGTTGTTAACCGTTGCGCCACCGTCGACCCTCAACTCGCGGATGTCGACACCCGAATCATTTTTCATGGCAAGAAGGACGTCAAAAGTCTGGAAAGCAATACTTTCCAGGGCAGCCCTCGCAATATGAGCAGCTGTTGAGCCCCGGGTAAGTCCGGTTATCATTCCCCTGGCATGCTGGTTCCAGTATGGTGCTCCCAGTCCGGTAAAGGCGGGGACAAAGAAAACACCCTCAGCCGATTTAACCTTCGCCGCAAGGTTTTCTACTTCGCCTGATGTCTTAATGATACCCAGACTGTCGCGGAGCCACTGCACTACGGCGCCGGCCACAAAGATACTACCCTCGAGGGCATAGGTTTTTTCATTACCGATCTGCCAGGCTATTGTGGTGAGCAGCTTGTGCTTCGACATGGCTGGAACCGCTCCCGTGTTCATCATCATGAAACATCCGGTGCCGTAGGTGTTTTTCACCATGCCCCTGTCAACGCACATCTGGCCGAAGAGAGCCGCCTGCTGGTCGCCTGCTATGCCGGCAACGGGTATGGAACCGCTGAATGGCTCGACGGCAGTGCCATATAATTCAGATGAGGATCGGACCTCGGGCAGCATCGACTCAGGAATGTCGAACAGCCTGAGCAGGTCGTCATCCCATTTAAGGGTGTGTATATTGAAGAGCATGGTACGCGAAGCGTTCGAGACATCAGTGGCATGCACCATGCCTCCCGTCAGGTTCCACAGCAGCCAGCTGTCGATGGTTCCGAAGGCCAGCTCACCACTTTGTGCATGTTTCCGTGCTCCAGGGGTATTATCGAGTATCCATCTGAGCTTGGTCGCTGAAAAGTAGGCATCGGTTATCAGTCCCGTACGCTCTGCAATCAGGGTCGATGCACCGTCCCTTACCAGACTGTCACAGTAGTCCGACGTGCGCCTGTCCTGCCATACAATTGCTTTACAGACCGGTTTGCCGGTTTTCCTGTTCCAGACCACAGTGGTCTCCCTCTGGTTAGTTATGCCGATGGCCTCAATGGCCGTGGCCTTTATTCCGGCGCGAGCCACGGCTTCAGATGCTACTCCGGCCTGTGTCGACCATATCTCCCCGGCATCGTGTTCCACCCACCCCGGCAGGGGGAAGAACTGCCTGAATTCCTTCTGTGCCGATGCTACCGTGGCACCGCTGTGGTCAAATATGATAGCCCTTGAACTTGTGGTTCCCTGATCGAGGGCAAGAATGAATCTCTCCATCTTTCTTCCCGGATTGATGTTGGGAAGCATAAAGATAAGGGATTAATCCCATAAGTGATGGCCGGGGAAAGTGACTGAAAGAAAAAACCGGCACTCGTCTTTACGAATGCCGGTTCCCGGTAATTAATTGAAATAAAACAATCTAGAAGTTATAGCCTAATGTAATACCAAATCCAGTGTGCTTCATACTGGTTTTGCTGTCGGGACTGGCAAGATTTTCAGGATTGATTTCTGCCAGACCCAGCTGGGTGTTAATCTGGAATGAAAGTCCCATAGGCAACTCATAGCCGAAGAACAGGTTGCCGCCGTAATCCATCTGCTTCAGGTATGTAAAGCCGTCGTAGGTGTCATCGTTATATTCGCCGGCAAAGGTAACATTGTATTCTGAGGTGGTATTACCAACAGTCATCTTCACTTTCCCGCCAATACCGTATGATATATAGGGGCCAAATCCAATAAAGAAGTGTCCGGTTCCAACCAGGGGCTTGTAAACGAAGCTTACGGGCATCTCGATATAGGAGATTTTATATTCAATACCCAAGGGTAATCCCATAAAATCTTCACCCTTGGCACCCTTCTGGGCAAATGTCAGGCCAGGCTGAAGAAAAAAATCGGTAGCTACAGGTATTGAAATAACGACACCGCCATTGATTCCCGGCACCATCCCCAATTCCAGCGGATCGCCTGAAATGTCCTTGCCGTTGATATTCTGCATATTCATGCCCGCCCGTATTCCGAAGGAAACCTGCGCCAATGCTGCAGTTGCAGTGAAGAGCAGGACGGCTGTGGTTGATATAAATCTCTTGTTCATGATTATGTTTTATTTTGATAGGTTTATTTCTTTGACTCTTCAATCATCTTCTCATTGGCAGTGATTACGAACTCAACTCTTCTGTTGCTGGCCCTGCCTTCCTCAGTATCATTGGTATACCTGGGGTCGCTCTCGCCGTAACCAACAGTCTTGAGACGTGCTGCAGCGATACTTTTCTGTGCTAGGTAGCCCGAAACGGCGCCTGCTCTTCTCTCCGAGAGTCCCTGGTTGTAGGTATCGCTACCGGTATTGTCGGTATGACCTGCAATCATTATGTCAGTGTCGGGATACTTGTTGAGTATCTCCGTGAGCTTGTCGAGGTTTTCCTTAGCTTCCGCCTTAAGATCAGATGAGTCAAAACCAAAGAGTATGTTGTTGGTAAACTCAACGACGATGCCCTCACCCACACGCTCCACGATGACTTCATCGGGAAGCTGTTCCTTCATCTCCTCGGCCTGCTTGTCCATTTTGGCGCCAATTACGCTGCCTGTTACTCCGCCGACTGTGGCCCCAACGACAGCACCTGCAGCCGTGTTCCCTGCCGCACGACCTATGATGGCTCCGGCAGCACCTCCTGCAGCAGCCCCGATGGCTCCTCCCTTGAGGGCCTTACTCATCGATGCACAGCCTGACAAAATGATCATCAATGCAAGCGATGCAATAAAAATTATTCTGATGTTCTTCATGATTTAAAATTTTAATTTGTGTTAGACTTGAATTAAATAAATATAACCTGAGATAGCTCAGTAAGGTTCAAAAGTATTTTAGTCAGGGCTTATTATCTCCCTGTTATCTTGATCATTGTGCCGGCCTCAATCCTGGAGTTAAGCTCCCTGTTGTTAAGCAAGGCGTATTCCTCGTACCTGTCCTGCGGTACCCCGTAAGATCTGAACAGATCGGCAAGGGTGGTGGCCGATTTGGCAGTAACAACCCTCACCCTCATCGGCTGGACATTCAGTTTGGCCGGATCGGTAAGGGTATTGAAGGATCCCATTACCGACTCAAAATATTGCGCGTAAGAAGGAAAATCAGCTTCATAGGATACCCCGTGAAAGACATAGTACATCCCGCTGTAATTGATGTACCCCGACAGTATCCTGGTTACTGTCTGCTGGCCCGTTGCCTGGTCCTGTGAGACCTGACTGGTTAGTGTTATTAAGGCAGGCATTCCGTTGATGGTGGTTTTACGGCTGTCGGTAAGGGTAAGCTGCAGTTCCTGGATGGTTTTCTGGGCAGCCTCTTCAAGACTGTTAGCGGTTGCCAGGGTGAATATCATCATTGCCTTACCATCTTCCGGTGCCATTGTTACCTGCATGGGTGAATTTTCAAACTGCCAGGCTGGGGGGAAGGAGAATCTGAATTTAAGTTCGGGATGGTAGAATATATTGCCCTCCACAAATCCCTGGCGGGGATCCTCACCATAAATCATCCCGTCGATAAGCTGAAGGTAGTTGTTGGCGTTGACCGCATATGTTTCAAGACCAAGTTTTTCCTGCCACACACCTGCATCATTCAGCACGGAATTGTAGCGGTCACCCGGATCGGGATGGGTGGACATGAATGTTGGAACGCCGGCATGGTCTGATGCCATGTTCATCTTCACGAGCACCTTGTAGAAATCTGCCATCTTCTTCGCATCATACCCTATTTTCGAAGAATATTCCACGCCCAGCCTGTCGGCTTCCCTCTCATCATCGCGGCTGAAACTAAGGAAAAGCAGTTGCATCCCCTGCATTGCATATTCCGCGTAGTTCCTGAATTCTTCGGAAGCTATCATGCCACCTATCAATAACAGGGAACCCAGTTGCTGTTTGGCCTGTGAAGCAGCCGTATGACGGGCGGTAATATGACCCATTTCATGGCCCAGAACACCCAGCATCTCAGCTTCGTTGTTCAGGTGTGCCAGTATTCCCCTGGTGAGGTAGATATAACCTCCGGGTACTGCGAAGGCGTTGATGACCGGTGTGTCGAGTATCCTGAAGTGATATGCGAGCTTCGGACGATGTGAGATAAGGCCCATCTCTTTACCCTTCTCATTGATAAGGGCCAGCATACGGTCATCCCTGTACTCGCCAAAGGTTGCAACAACCTGTGGATCATAATCGGCTCCAAGCTGTATCTCCTGTGCTTCCGTCATCAGCATCAGTTGTTTTTTGCCGGTAACGGGATTTACGGCACAGGAACCCAGCAGCAGAACGGCTGCCGTAAATGTAATTACCAATGTAATTGTTCTTCTGTTCATTCCCTGTAATAGTTATATTTTCCGGTTTGATGTCAGATATTGCAGATCATTCGTCTTCATCAGTGTCATCCTCACTGCCGCGGAAGAATGTTTCCTTTATACCCAGTATCAGTGCTGATATCTTTTCCGGATTGTTGATTATGTAGTTTGTTATTCCGTATTGCAGCATAGTGCCCAGGATATTCCTGAAAAAGCCTCCTGTCCTGCCTGTTATTGTTCGTCTGGAAACATAACCTGCCGCCATGCCCAGTGAGGTACCACCAAGCTTTTCAAGCAGGTTGCCAACCGATCCCATTTCCCTGACGGCATACTTAAGCATGGCGGAGGGTTTTACATTTTCGGCAAGCACCATGATCTGCTCCTTCAGAACCTGGCCGCTGACAGATTGCTTTTCCTCAAGTTCGGCTATTACCTCCCTCAGTTCCCTGGCATTGTGTATCTCCTTCATGATAGCTAGCTGAGGGTATTCCTTATAATGATGTCGGTAATTACCCTCTTTAACCATTTACCCATTACAAAGTATATTATTACCCCCGTAATGCCGAAGAATCCCCCAACGGCAAAGAAACCATAGCACGTTCTGCCCATGATTTCTCCAAGCCACAGGGCAAGTCCTATGGTTGCCATTATAAAGAATATTGACAGGATAAGTACAAAGACCAGGATGAGTACAAACGAAGATATGGCCTTCGAACCCTTGTCCACGGCTTTCAGCCTGATCAGATCAAGGGTGTCTCTGCCATATTCTTCGCTGCTTTCGAGTATTGTTTGCAGCGGATGCTTTGACTTATCTTTTTCCTGCTCTTCCATTATTTCCGGTTACCGGTCATTTTGCGGCAGCTTCTGCCGCTCTCTTCGCCGACTGGGCTTTGGCCTTTACCTTTTCAACATTTTCCTTTACCTCATCGAGCTTTTCGTTGATGTTCTCAATGAACTCATCAAACTTCTCAGATACATCTTCGGCCAGATCAACACCCTTCTTAACTATCTTCTTGCGGGTAACGGTGCCCTTGTCGGGTGCAAACAGAACTCCTACGAGTGCTCCGGCGGCAAAGCCTGCCAAAACTCCTAAAAATACTTTTCCTGTACTCATAATGGTTTTAAATTTCGTGTGACTATATGTGTTAGTTCCATTTATTACTACTAAGTTTCGAAGATTTTACTCTGAAGAAATCCTCCGTTTATGTTGCCCTGACCTCTGTCTGTTATAGGTCAGGCCTTATCTGCGCTCCGGTGCTTTTAATCTTCTGCAATCAAAATGTTTGCCAAACAGATTATTTCGCTATCTGCGAAGTCAAGGTATACAAATATACGCATAATTTGATATTATTTTCAAACATTTTACGCAAATATTCCAAATGATATGTCCCGGCGACGGGATGTGTTCTGGCCGAAAACTCCTTCATTGTCATGTACCGTATCTTAATCTGGGAATAACTGAAATAATATTTCTATTTTAGCGTTCATTCTACTGAATAATTCATAACAATGTCCTTCAGACATCTCATTGCCCTGCTTGCAGTTCTCCTTTCCTTCAAGTCTGCTGCCCAGAAAGTCACTCTGAGCGGTTATGTCAACGATGCAAAAAGCGGCGAGCGTATGATCAGCGCTGCAGTATATGAAAAGAACAGCTTTACCGGAACCACGACCAACAGCTATGGCTTTTTCAGCCTGCAGCTGCAGCAGGGTAAAAATGACATAGTCGTTTCATTTCTTGGCTATCAGCCTGCAGGTCTTTCTCTTGATCTTACAGGCGATACGGTAATTCACTTCGATCTTGAGTTGTCGGCACAACAGATTGACGAGGTCACCATTACAGCAACACGCCATTCAAAGGTTGAGAGCTCCCAGATGAGCATGATGGACATACCGATAACGAAGTTCATCAAGCTGCCTGTACTCCTTGGTGAAGCCGATGTCCTCAAGGTCATTCAGCTGCTTCCGGGCGTTCAGTCGGGAACCGAGGGCACCACGGGAATATATGTCAGGGGAGGGGGACCCGATCAGAACCTTTTTTTACTCGATGGCGTACCCGTTTACAATGCCAGTCACCTGTTCGGGTTCCTGTCAGTATTCAATCCCGATGCCGTAAAATCAGTGCAGCTTTACACCGGGGGATTCCCCGCACGCTACGGTGAACGCCTTTCGTCGGTGGTCGACATCAGAATGAAGGAGGGCAACGAAAAGGAGGTAAAGGGTAATTTTTCCATTGGGCTGGTATCTTCAAAACTCTCGGTGGAGGGGCCGATAATCAAGGACAGAACATCTTTCATCATTTCCGCCCGGAGAACTTATGCCGATATCCTGGCAATTCCGGTTATGGCCCACGTAAACAGGCAGAATGGAAATGGGTATAAGACCACAGGAGGATATAACTTCTACGACCTCAATTTCAAGGTGAACCATAAACTTTCTGACCGCAGCCGGATTTACCTTAGTTCATATACGGGACGCGACAGGGCTTTTTTCAGGGAGAAGAGCACCATTAGCATTTATAGTCCCGGCTACAGCGAAAATATTGAGAACAGTGATAAATTCAGCCTGGGATGGGGTAATGTTATCAACGCGCTCAGGTATAACTATCTGTTAGGCAACAGGTTGTTCGCCAATGCAACGGTTACCTACAGCAGGTACAGGTTCGACATTACCAGCAAATCGGAAAGGAGGGACCTTTCAAGTAACACCTCTTCAGGAGAGTATTTCCGTTATTTCTCAGGGATAGATGACCTGTCGGGCAGGATCGATTTCGACTACTTCCCTTCATCGGACCATTCGGTTAAGTTCGGTGCGGCATGGACCTATCACAGCTTCAAACCGGGCGTTACAAGGTTCAGGTATGATTTCGACGAATTCCCTAATAACGACATTGACACTGTTTTCGGGGATGAGAAAATATATGCGAACGAATTCATTGCATATGCCGAGGATAACTTTGATCTTACCTCAAGACTGAAAGTGAATGCTGGATTGCGAATGTCCCTGTTTAATGTCCAGGATACGGGCTATCTTTCATTTCAGCCGAGGCTATCGGTAAGATGGATGGTTACAGACAACTTCTCACTGAAGGCCTCCTATTCCAAGATGAACCAGTTCGTTCACCTGCTTACAACCTCTGCCATAAGTCTGCCTACCGACCTGTGGCTTCCGGTCACCCGCCGCTTTGAACCTCCTGTGGCCCACCAGGTGGCAGTTGGCTCAGGGTTCCGGCTGCCGTGGCGGCTCGAAATGACCGTTGAGGCATTCTACAAGTCGATGGACAACCTGATTGAATATAAGGAAGGGGCCTTCTTTGCCTCCACCGGATCGGGATGGGAATCAAAGGTTGAGAAGGGCAGGGGATGGGCCTACGGGGCCGAGTTTATGATAGAAAAGACCTGGGGAAATACAACAGGATGGATAGGTTATACCATAGCCCGTACCGAAAGACAATTTGAAAACCTTAACTATGGCCGGGTCTTCCCGGCAAAATATGACCGGAGACATGATATCAGCCTTGCCCTCACACATAAGTTCAGTGACAGGTTCGATATGGGCATGGTTTGGGTATTCGGTACCGGCAATGCCGCAACCCTCGGTGTAATGGAATACCCTCCCATGCAGGAGTTTGGCGGACGACAGGGATATTACTACAACTATTTTGATAATATCACCGATTATCCGTCGCGGAACAATTACCGGACCCCCTCGTACCACAGGCTCGACCTGGGTGTTAATTTCCACAAGGAGAAGAAGAATGGTGTCAGAACGTGGAACATCTCGGTCTACAATGCATATAACAGGCTTAATCCCTTCTTTATCCTGTGGGATTCAGTCTATCATTATGAGCCCGACCCCAACAATCCGGGGCAGTACATAGGTTATTCCGAGCCGGTTCTGAAAAAGATCAGCCTCTTCCCGATCATCCCTTCCTTTTCTTATTCATTCAGGTTCTGAGGATTTATTATGAAAACCCGCAATTTGCATCTGGTACCGATTCTGTTTATGCTGCTCCTGACGCTGAACTCCTGTGAGGAGATAATTGATTTCAGGGGGGACCGCACCGAACCCGGTCTCGTCCTTTATACCCTCCTCAATCCCGATAGCCTTATCACTGTCACCCTGTCGCGCAGTCATGCCATTTTTGAGACCAATTACCAGCCTTCCCTGATAACCGGCGCTACAGTTGTCGTTTTTATTGATGATATTCCTGCCGATACACTCGGGTATGTCCCTCAGATACCCGAAGAAGAGAATCCGGGGCAGGAATTCTATTCAAAATACGCTTCTTCGACATTAAAGCCGGTGAGTGGCCCTGTCTACAGGTTCGAAGCCAGTGCACCCGGACTGCCCCCGGTTTCGGTGTCAACTACCCTGCCTACCGCGGTACCCCTTGAACGGATTGATACTCTCTGGAAAAGAATTGAAGTGCCCGCTGGTTATTATGATGATATTTACTTCAGACCATGGTACATTGAGGCCAGGGCAAAATTTACCGACCCGGGGGGTGAAAGAAATTATTACAGGATGACAGTCACATATTTCACGGGATACTATTCCGGCCCCAGGGATTTGCCGTACGACCCTGAATATCCTGTGCGGCTTTCTTACGGTGATTGTTCTTACATCGCCCGGGAGGATCCTGTCATCAGCCCTCCCGGTTCCGGTGACGATCCGTTCACCAATACAACGGGGAACAGTTATTACATATTCACCGATGATTTTTTCGAAGGCAGATCGTATGAACTTACCCTGAAGATGAGTATGTTCAACATTGATACCCTTAATCACGAATTCTGCCATTTCAATGTCAGCCTGCATTCCATTTCTGAAAGCTTGTATAAGTATCTCTGGTCCCTTTCAGCGCAGCAGCAGACAGGAGATATGCCCTTCTCGGAACCGGTGCTGGTGTACAGTAATGTAAAGGGTGGACTTGGCATAGCAGCATCTCAGTCTATATCGTCCACAAGCGTCCTGACGGGCAGATATCCAGTGGAAGGTGTTATTTATGAGTAGGGTAAAAGACCATCCTGCGGGGATTGATTTTGGCAGGGAAAAATGTTTACTTTGTGGTTAGCTGTTACCGGAAATTGAAAGCGCATATACATTTGTACCCCGGGAACACGGCATTACCCTGACAAGTCAGGATATAACACGACCGATAAAAATTTCTACAGATGAAAAGAATTGGCAGGATCTCATTATTGCTGGTAACCCTGATGCTTGCTTACCAGACTGTTTCCCTGGCACAGAGGAGCCGGGCAGGAAATACAGAACAACCTGTTGCTGAGGTTCAGAAGGCTGTTCCCGTATTTGTCAACGGCGAAGCCCAGAAGGTGGCTGCCTTTGAAAATCCGGATGACTGGATAAGGCACGATCTGTGGGTGGTAACGGAATTCGATTCCGACGGTGACGGTAAGCCCGACAGGATGCATGTGGCAGTAACCCGTCCAAAGCAAACTGATACGGAAGGACTGAAACTGCCGGTTATCTACGAGTCGAGTCCCTATTTTGCCGGCACGGCATCGGGCAGGCAATACCTGTGGGATGTGCGGCAGGAACTGCAGACTGATCCCCCGCAACGCGAACATGCTCCCCAGATACGGAGAAGGGGACAGCGTCCCATAATTTCGAATTCCATGACGCGTACATGGATCCCTTACGGATTCATCGTTGTCCATTCCTCGGCTCCCGGAACAGGTTATTCCCAGGGATGCCCGACAGTTGGCACGGAGATAGAAGCCCTCGCTCCAAAAGCAGTAATCGACTGGCTTAACGGCAGGGCAAAGGGATACACAACTCCCGACGGCTTCGAAGAGGTTAAGGCTTATTGGACCACCGGCAAGGTGGGGATGACGGGAACATCCTATAATGGAACCATACCCTTCGCCGCAGCTACCACAGGCGTCGAAGGACTTGAGGCTGTTATTCCTGTCGCCCCCAATACCTCATACTGGCATTACTACCGCTCCAACGGGCTGGTAAGACACCCCGGAGGATGGCTGGGTGAAGACATCGATTACCTGTATGACTTTATCCATTCCAATCCCGATGCCTTTGACTACTGCAACTGCAACGTAAGGGACAAGGAGATGGCTGAAGGCAGGGACAGGGTTACCGGAGATTACAACGAATTCTGGAGGATACGCGATTACATGACCTACATGGATGGCTACAAGGCTGCAACACTGATGTCGCACGCCTTCAACGACTGGAACGTGGTGCCCAGCCACAGCTACCGGTTCATTAAGGTGCTGAAGGAGATGGATGTGCCGCTGCAGATCTTCTACCACCAGGGAGGACACGGCGGGGAACCTCCCTTCCAGATGATGAACAGATGGTTTACACGATACCTGTTTGGTATTGAGAATGGCGTTGAAAACGACCCGAAGGCGTGGATTGTCCGCGAAAATGATGAGAGGGCAAACCCGACTCCCTATGGTGATTACCCGAATCCCGATGCATCTTATGTCGATTTCTACCTGACGAAGGGAGCACCTGAGGTCGGGGGACTTGCAACTACCAGGGTCGCCGGACAGGGAAGGGAGACGCTGGTCGACAACTTTTCCTTTGGCGGCCCTGTTCTGGCTCAGGCGGAGTGGACCGAGCACAGACTTCTTTACGTGACTCCCCCGCTGGCTGAACCTGTACATATCTCGGGCGTGGTAACAGTTACCATCAGGGCCGCTTCAAGCAAGCCTGCTGTTAACCTATCCGTATGGCTGGTGTCGCTGCCATGGAATATCTCTGCCAACGCCAAAATAACCGACAACCTGATTACAAGAGGGTGGGCTGACCTGCAGAACCATCGCTCCATGACCGAAAGTGAGCCTCTTGTCCCCGGACAGTTTTATGAGATGACCTTCGAACTGGAGCCCGATGATCAGATAATACCGGCAGGTCAGCAGATAGGTCTGTTGATTTTCTCAAGCGACAGGGATTTCACACTGTGGCCCGATCCGGGGACGGAGCTGACGGTTGACCTCGACGGCACGGTTTTGAAAATTCCCGTAGTGAATGGTTTGGCAGGCATAAAACTTAGATAGGAGAGAGGGGGGCGGATCCTCCTTGAAATCCCCGCAGGGGATAAATATCAATAACAGAAAGCATTCCCCCTTCATCTTTACGGAGGGAATTTCGGAGGAATTGCTGCCTGCGGCAGCGGATCCTCCTTGAAATCCCCGCAGGGGATAAATATCAATAACAGAAAGCATTCCCCCCTCATCTTTACGGAGGGAATTTCGGAGGAATTGCTGC
>JAVEWX010000001.1:16597-71665 GCA_034004335.1 Bacteroidales bacterium
GGGAATTTCGGAGGAATTGCTGCCTGCGGCAGCGGATCCTCCTTGAAATCCCCGCAGGGGATAAATATCAATAACAGAAAGCATTCCCCCCTCATCTTTACGGAGGGAATTTCGGAGGAATTGCTGCCTGCGGCAGCGGATCCTCCTTGAAATCCCCGCAGGGGATAAATATCAATAACAGAAAGCATTCCCCCCTCATCTTTACGGAGGGAATTTCGGAGGAATTGCTGCTTGCGGCAGCGGATCCTCCTTATCAGAGCTGCAAATGAAAAAGCAAAAGGCATTGCTGACGCAATGCAAAATTGTTCCACAATTTTCAATCCGGAAGCTATGCAAAATACAAAAGCGAGCTTTTGTATTTGCTCGCTTCCGTCTTGCTTTCTTTTGCTTTTTACATTTGCTCGTGAACCCGGAGGAACTCGAATCCCCAACCTTCTGATCCGTAGTCAGATGCTCTATCCAATTAAGCTACGGGTCCATTAATTCCGGCCATCGTTCGCAACAATCCGCACACCACCGGATAATCATTGATAGAACGGCCTCAAAACCGAATGCAAATATAGCATTATTTTTATTTGGCTAATATTATATACCTTTAATCTGCGTTACCATTGTGTAGCCACAGAACGTTAGGATAGTCTTCAATCGATTAATTTAAAGCTGGATATGAAAAAGATTCTGAAAGTCTCCGCAAAGATCATCATCGCCCTTATCGCTATCATAATCGCCGCCATGATACTCGTGCCGGTACTCTTTAAAAAACAGATAAGGGAGGTCGTGGTCAGCCAGGTTAACGGTATGGTTAACGCCAGGGTTGAAATAGGCGATTATTCACTCGGTTTTTTTAAGAGTTTTCCAAACCTTAGCTTCTCACTCAAGGATGTTTTTATTATCGGCCAGGAGCGGTTCGAGGGAGATACCATCGCCGGATTTGATGCTTTTTCTGTTGTGTTCAACCTGGGAAGCCTGTTCGGAGACGAAGGGTATGAGGTTAAATCAATAATTGTCGACAGACCGCTGGTAAGAGGCAGGGTCCTGACCGACGGCACAGCAAACTGGGATATCATGAAGCCCTCTGAAACTGCGGAAGTGGAACCTGCTGACACCCTTCCTGCAGGCGAAGAGTCTACGGAAGGTTCACTGAGACTTCTTCTTCGCAGGTTTCTTATCAACCAGGCCAGCATTTCCTATGATGATGAGGAGATGAAGATGTCGGCAGATCTGCGCAACCTTAATTTCAGCCTGAGCGGTGACATGACCATGACAGAGACCGAACTTGCAATGAAATTGGACATAGGCGCTGTCGACGTTGTATATGACGGAGTCAGATACCTGCGCAATGCGGTTATCGGCTCGGAGATTAACCTCATGGCCAACCTCGATGACATGATATTTTATCTGAGTGATAACTTCCTTGCCCTGAACGATCTTACACTTAACCTTGATGGTTCCGTCGCCATGCCCGGAGATGATATAAATACCGATATTACCTTTTCGACGACACAAACCAGCTTCAAATCACTGCTTTCGATGGTCCCGGCCGTTTACATGACAGGCTTCGAGGCACTGCGCGCCGACGGAACATTTGAACTGGGCGGGACAGTACAGGGAACATACAGTGAGGCTGACAGTACCCTGCCTGATGTTAAGCTGAGCCTTGCAGTGCGCGACGGCATGATAAGCTATCCCGACCTGCCGGAAAGGATAAGCGCCATTGCCATGGACCTAAGTGCAGCAGTCGATGGGAGTGATATGGACAAGAGCGAAGTTGACCTGTCGCGCTTCCACTTTGAGCTGGCAGGAAATCCCTTCGACCTGGCCCTGAACCTGAAGACTCCCATGAGTGACCCTGAAGTGAAGGCTAAAGCCTCGGGGAAGATCGACCTTGCATCGCTTGCAAAGGCGATACCCATGGAAGGTATGAATTTATCAGGACTCTTTGAGACCTCGCTCGATATGGCCGGCAGGATGTCGATGATAGAGCAGGAGAGGTACCAGGATTTCCATGCTGCAGGCTCAATGACCATCGGCGACCTTACAGTGGCGATGACCGACCTTCCCCCTGTAACCATTAGTAAAGCTGCATTACTGTTCAATCCGGCTGAGGCAGAATTGAAAGAATGCCTTATAACAGTAGGCAGGAACACCGACCTTAACATCGCCGGGAGCCTGTCGAACTATATTCCATATCTCTTCTCCGATGCGACCGTTAAGGGGAACCTGACCCTTGGTTCCAGAATGATTGACCTCGACGAGATAATGGCTGCCTTCCCGGCTGATACCGTTACAGAGGAGGATACTACTGCACTTGCCCTTATTGTGATACCCCGTAATATTGATTTTACCTTCAGGGCAAACATTGAAAAACTTGCATACGGATCAATAAAACCTACAGGACTGAGAGGGAATATTATTGTTCGTGACGGGACCGTCACCGTTGAAGAGACGGGCATGGAGATCATGGGCGGACGCATAGTGATGAATGCCCTGTACGACACCCGCGATACTCTCAAACCGATAATGAGCGCCGATATGGCCGTTGAGAACATGATGGTAAAGGCTGCCTGGGAAACCTTCAATTCGATTCAGAAACTGGCTCCGGCCGCAAAGGGGATAGACGGAGCCATAAGCCTGAAACTCAAATTCGAAAGCCTGCTGGGCAGTGACATGATGCCGCTTGTCAATACCCTTATGGGAGAGGGTGTGCTGACCTCGGATGAACTTCAGGTTGTCGATATGCCTACCTTCAGTAAAATGCGCGATGTACTTAAACTGGGCAGCAACTACACAAATACTATCAAAGACCTGAGGGCAAGCTTCCGGGTAAGGGACGGGCGTGTCTTTCTGTCACCTTTCGATACAAAGCTTGGCAATGTTAAATTGAACATCTCAGGAGATCAGGGCTTTGACCAGACACTTAATTACCTGATAAAGACTGAGATACCCAGGCAGGAACTGGGTTCGGCGGCCAATGAACTGGTTAATGACCTTACATCCAGGGCTTCGGGACTGGGTATCCCGTTTACTCCTTCAGATATTATCAAGGTTAACCTGAAGGTTGGAGGTACCGCACTGAAGCCTGATATATCGCCCGACTTTGGCGGAACAGGAGGCGCTGCATCTTCGGTAGTTGCCGGGGTCAAAGAACAGGTTAAGGAGGAGGTAAAGGAAACGGTTACTGAGGCAGTGGATGAAGCCACCGCAAAGGCCAGGGCAGAAGCGGAGGCACAGGCTGCCAGGATAATGAAAGAGGCGGAAGAAAAGGCCCGGATGATAAGGGATGAGGCCGCCAGTGCTGCAGAAAAAATCAGGACAGAAGGAGAGGAGCAGTCCCAGCGGATACTGAAGGAGGCCGAGGGCAAGAATGCTATTGTCAGGACAGCCGCCGAGCGAAGCGCCCAGGCGTTGAGAAACGAAGCATCCCGAAAGGCCGACCAGCTGGTGAAGGAGGCCGACACACAGGCTCAGAAACTGCTCGATGAAGCCGCCGCAAAACGCGATGAACTGCTTAAGAAGCTATAGGACATGGGGCATGGAGCATGGGGAAGAAGGTAACCGGTAATCGGTAACCGGCGTTTTGCGTCCGGCGACCCTAAACTCAGAACTCTAAACCCTAAACGAAAAACTCGCAACCAGCAACCCGCAACCAAAAAGGGCCGCCTCTTAAGCAGGGCAGCCCTTAAATATCATTGCTGAAACTCTTGCTAGTAGATCTTCTCCTTGATTCTAGCCTTCTTGCCGGTAAGGCTGCGCAGATAGAATATCCTTGCCCTGCGAACCTTTCCATATTTATTGACCTCAATCTTGTCAATGAATGGGGATGAGATGGGAAATATTCTTTCTACTCCGATGTTGCCTGACATTTTACGAACCGTGAATGTTTCGGTATTGCTGCTGCCCGACCTTTGGATAACCACTCCGCGGAACTGCTGTATACGCTCCTTGTTTCCCTCCTTGATCTTGTAATGTACTGTAACGGTATCTCCCGCCCTGAATCTGGGGAAGTCTTTGCCTGCAGCAAACTCCTTCTCTACTACGCTCATTAAGTTCATCGCACGAATGTTATATTGTCAATATCTCTGTTTCTGAAATCGGTCGCAAATGTACAAATATTTTTCAATAACCGGCAAGCCGTGTAGATTATTTCCTCACTTTCAGTATGTCGCCTGCATCCTTAACTACCTTCCGGTTCCACTCCTCAGGGTAGCCGGGCTGTAATACCTTGGGATTCACCCTGTTATAGCCATCGGGCACAGGCTGTACAGTCTTGATGTTCCCGTCGAGGTATTTTGTAAAGAGGAACCTGTAGAGCCCTCTCCATTCCGCAACTGTTTTGTTGCCTGCATTTACCGAATAGCCGGTAAGGTATTTCAACGCTTTTTTGGGGCTCTTACTGTAGAGTTCCGAAGCCTGTTTGTCTGTTTTTTCGACTTCTGCAATGTATCCCATCTCCAGTTCATCCTGTTTTGCCTGCAGGTCGTCGATGACAACGCTGGTACGGGAATAGGCGAAGTCGGTAACCTGGTTGAAAACCCAGAAGGCAGCCGTTTCGCTGAAGGTCATCATGTCACCGTTTCCTACGGCAAAAGATGCCGGAACCGATGTCATCCCGCAATACATTGGGGTATAGACCGTGTAGTAGGTGTCGTCAACACCGAACCATAGAATGCCGCCAACAGGGTCGGGTAGCCAGTTACGGCTCTGGGAGACGAATGAAAAGCCTGTCTGCTGTGTGGAGATGGCCCTCTCCTGGAGGTATTCGACACCGTCGATGGTATACTGCATGGGCCTCCAGCGTACGGTACTGCCATAAGGACCTGCACCCAGGTCTTTTGTCATATCCATTGGGGTATTCTGGTAGTAGTCGCGCATAAGGTTCATTACATCCCTCACACTAAGCTTATTGTCGGGCTTTATCCACAATGGCATCCTGTTGGAAAGATCATAGCCCATGGCATATTCCAGGTACTGGCCCATCTGGCTGTTCACCTTGTTGAAGGCAGACCATACCCTGGCTTCGCAGAACCTGGCAGCACCAAAGTCGAGTGGCGCATAGGTGTCGCTGAAGCTGAAGTCATTGTCAGTACCGTTGTACCAGCCCATATCACGGGCTACTTTTATTACATCGGCAGCGTATGCAGTTTCTACTTCCGGATTGAAAATCCTGTCGATTTCATCAGATGTTATTGAACTCTTGCCGTCAGCGATGGGAAATGTTGTTATCCTGGCCTGGTTGGCGTGGCCGGAAATGTAACCTTCGGGGATGCGCCTGGCAACCCACAAAATACCTTTCTTACCCTCACCCTTCCCGATGAGTTCCATTATCCATACCTCATCCTTGTCGGCAATGGAGAAGGACTCACCTGAACTGTAATAGCCATACTCATCGCTCAGTTTTACAATGGTTGCAATGGCTTCACGTGCGGTCTTGGCCCTCTGAAGTGTGATGTATATCAGGCTTCCGTAGTCCATGATGCCCTTGCTGTTATGAAGCTCACTCCTTCCTCCATAGGTGGTTTCACCAATGGCAAGCTGGTATTCATTAATATTACCTACCACGGAATAGGTTTGTGCTGCCTGTGCTATTTTGCCCAGAAATTTCCCGGTATCCCACTCGTAAACATCGAGCATGGTTCCTGCCGGGTATTTCGCTGCCGGCCTGAAGTACAGTTCTCCGTACAGAACGTGTGAATCGGCAGAATAGGTAACCATTGTCGACCCGTCCTTTGAGGCACCCCTGGTTATCAGCAGATTGGTGCATGCATAAGATGCAGATGTGGCAAAGTATAGCAGAGCCACTCCCGCGAGTATCATTTTCGCAAGTCTTGTCATAGCGGATAATTTTTAATCAGACAAAATTTAATTCAGAAACGGGCAGCAAGATAATAAAATATTGTCTGATGTCATTCTTGTTACCAGCAGGCTTTCCATGCCGAGCCATTCCATACATAAAGCATATGATCGGCAGAATTGTAGTAGATTTCCCCTTCAACCGGATCTCCCGGAGGGGTGGCCCTGGGCTTCAGCTTCAGAACATCAGCTATTGTTACCTTGCCGTTTATGGTAAGTTCTTCTGAACCGTTGGCGAAATTACCGTGGATAAGGGGCGTAGATGTCGGTGAGTTGTCGATTATCAACAGTTCTGAACCTGTCTCATTTCTTCCTGCTTCGTTTCCGATAAAAACATTCTTGCTGCCGGTAGCATCATATCCGGCCTGATGCCCGAGGAATACATTAAAGTTTCCTGAACCGCTGTTCATGCCACTGGCATAGCCTATTATCACATTCATAACTCCGCTCGTCCTGTTCTGACCGCTTGCTGTGCCAATTAATGTATTGTAGTCACCGCTGGTCATAAGTGCTCCGGCCATGCTTCCCATAATTGTATTGTATTGCCCTTTATTGCTGATTCCTGCCGACGATCCGACATAAGTATTATAATTGGCGCTCACAGCTTCCTTGCCTGCATAGGTTCCGATGTACGTATTTTCAACTCCACTCTCATTTTTCAGTCCCGACTCATACCCGTAGAATGAATTAGAGTGACCTATGGTTGTATATCTGCCCGATGACCATCCGACAAAGGTACACGATCCTGCTCCGTTGAGGTTGTCGGCTGCAAATGAACCGACAGCCACCATACGGTAATTTCTGTAAACCGGACCGCCTATAGCCTGGGAGGCTGAGCTGTAACCAATATAAACATTGTCGAATCCGCTTGTATCGGCCTTTCCTGCATCGTAACCGATATAAACATTTCTTTTCCCCGAGGTGTTGGATGTACCACTCTGGGCCCCAATGAATACATTGTAGAATCCTGCTTCAAGATCGGCGCCTCCGCCAAGATTGCTGTACCCGCTCCTGTGTCCCAGGAACACATTGTCATTCCCCATCCTGTTATTGAATCCGGCTTCCACCCCCATCATTATGTTGCGGCTCCCGGTAGTGATATTAGCGCCGACCCACTCACCGATTAGCACGTTCTGTTGCCCGTTGGTGGCAAGTTGTCCGGCTTTGCTGCCGATATACACGTTACCGCCCTGTGACTGATGCATGCTGCCCGCCTGGTATCCGATGAAGGTGTTGTCGCTTCCCGTATTTTTGGTTCCCGACTGAAATCCCAGGAAAGTATTCCACTTACCGTACACATTACTGTACCCCGACTGGTAACCGATGAAGATGTTCTCCGATCCTGTTTCTGTCAATTTCCCGGCCTCATAGCCAAGGAATGAGTTGTATTTTCCTGATGTTATTGCTTCACCGCTGCCGTGCCCGATAAAGTAGTTTTCGGGAGTAAGCGAGGTGAATGAAGAGATTATATCCCCCTTGGTTTCGTCGAAACTGCCAATGGCAAAACCTCCCTTAACTGATTTTGTGGGATTGTTGCTGATATACATCCGTATGCTGTCATCAGTAACCCTCAGGAACTCCTGCGCAGGGGCTTTAACTTCATCAAAACCTCCGATGGCAAATCCTCCCTTCACGGCCTTTGCATCATTATTGTCGATGTAAACCCTTACGCAGTCGGAGTTAACCACTAACAGATCTCTCAATGCCTTGGTTGTATCAAATCCTCCTATTGCAAATCCTCCCTTTACTGATTTGCTTTCACCGTCGCCGACATATATCCTTACACCCTCGTTGTATACCGCGAAGACTGTCTGCCCGCTTTTGTTTCTGACCTCGAAAAGGGCTTCGTCGGGGGCCGTTGTTTCTCCTGCCACCTCAAGTTTTTTCAGTGATCCTGTGATATCGCCGGCGACCAGGGCATAGGGGACGCTCCAGAGCCGCGATGACCCCATGGTGTTCCATCCGCCATGGTCTATCTCTGTCTTCAGCCATTTCACGCCGGTATTCCAGTCTATTTCACCGAATGAGGGAGCTATGCCATCCTGTTTAACACCCTTGCCAACAACCAGGGAGAACATACCGTTCAGACTTGTAACAATCCCGGAGTGCAGTTCCTTCCAGTAGATGGTTCCGCCGAGGGTATCCGACTGAACAGTCAGCATTACCCTGATAGTCTGACTGCTGATTGGATGATCCGATCCGTCGAGAGCCAGTGCCTGGTAGTTGAATCCCTGGGGTATCTGGCTTAGAGCCAGGGGCGCAGTGCAGAAAACAAGATAAAAGACAAAAGACAAAAGATAAAAGGGTTTTGAGCCGGTAATTGTGGAATGAGGCGCGTTAATCCTTTTCAGTTGCTTTTCGGGTGAGAGCAGGTCTGGTTTCATAGGGTCGTGGTTTGGTTTAATATTATGATATTATGGAAACTATCAGAAAGATAAGAAAACAACAAGTATGTGTCAATTATTTTTGACAGACTTGAGGTTTCCACTGACAAAGCAGTACCAAACCGGGGATGGGAGTATTTCTAAATGCCTATTTATTGACCAATAGAGATTCCAGTTTAACCAGTCTTTCGTTCATTGACGCCAGTTCCTCCCTGAGATGTCTGTTTTCCGCTTCGGTAGCCTCAATCCTCTTCTGCTGTTCCTTCATGGCTTCAACCAGCACAGCTGACATTTCAGCATAATTTATGCCCTTGTAACCATCCAAATCATTGGTGAAAACCAGTTCCGGAATAATTGCTTCCACCTCCTGTGCAATCATTCCTATCCGGGTACCCATTGAGGGTTCAGACTTCCATGTAAACGATACGCCTCTTAACATCAGCACCTTGTCGAGGCTATTGGAGAGTGTGGCTACGTTTTCCTTCATCCTGATGTCGGATGTTGCCGTGGTCAGGGTTCCGTCACTTTTCCTGTTAAGCACTCCGTAGTAGGCATCGGAAGCAATTGACCTGAACCGTGCATTGCCTGTTACATCGAGCATTTGTGTGGGTGAACTGGTGTTGACTCCGATATTCCCTCCCGATGTTACGTACATCCTTCCCAATCCTGAGGTGTACAGAACAATCGAGCCGGCTTCCTGGGCATAAAGCTCCAGTATTCCGGTACCCCTGTGGTGAATCCTTGAGTTGGCATTCGGACCAGTATTGTATCTTATGAGCCTAAGTGCGTAATCTGTGTAGGTATCGTCGCTGTGCATATCAATCATAGAATACCTGTTACCTGTCCCGAACTCATTCATTTCAATGAAATACCCTGAAAAAAGGTGATTGGCTATCCTTGCCGAATTGGGGACAACAAGGCTGTGGGCCGGAGTGTTCGATCCGATACCCACGTTACCGTTCTTCAGCACTACCAGTGCATCTGATCTTATATCCTTCGACTGTCCGTTGGCTATTACAAACAGTCTGTCGGCTCCGTTCCATCCGGTCGGACTAACAGGGGAGTAATCTGTATTCCATCTGCCAATAACGGTTTCGTAAGCCGAAATGGCGCCAACATTATCACCTATTGCCGTTGAGTAGGGAGCTAACGCTATGCTGCCGTTTCCCATAGCCGTTGAAGCGAATTCACCTGCCATTGTCAGGTAGCCTGTGGCCAGTGAATATGAACCCTTTGCTGAAGTTTCCCGGCCCATGGCAGTAGAGATGAAGCCCGACGCGTTACTTCTGTATCCCATCGATGTTGCTCCCTGCTCGCTGGCAGTTGTTCCCATGCCCATTGCAATGGAAGAGGTTCCTGATGCAGTATTCTGATCTCCGAGCGATACAGAGGAGTACCCCGAGGCGACAGCTGATGTCCCAATGGCAACAGATATTTCTCCCATAGCCTTTGAGATATACCCCAATGCTATTGAATGTCTGCCTGTGGCTGACGATCTGAAACCCATTGCGGTTGAATAATCTGCTTTTGCACTTGTGCCCATACCCATCGCTGTTGAGCCAAGACCTCCTGCACTTGTTGTATAACCGAGTGCAAGAGAGTAGTTACCCCTTGCTGTATCGGCAATGCCTATTGAGAATGCACCCCTGCCCAGTGATTGAGAGCCTTGCCCGATTGCAAACGAGTAATCTCCTTTAGCATAGGCCACACCGGTGAGAGTACCCAGAGTATCGACCCCTGCACTTCCGAATGAGTAGCTTCGGTACCCTTCTGCAAGTGCACCCCTTCCGAACGCATAGGTCTCCTCGTTCACTGCCTGTGCAAACTGGCCGAAAGAGAAGGAATTATTCATGTGGGCAACCGACTGATAACCTATCGAGGTTGAGTTGTTGCCGCGGGCTATGGCCTGGTAACCCAGGGCCTGTGAATACTGTCCCTTTGCCTTTGATTCAAACCCTGACGCAAATGAGTTTTCACCTACGCTGTCGGGCTTCTCTATCAGTACTCGTCCTGTGAGGAAGGCATTTTTCAGGGGATACCAGAGAATACGGTTCTCCGAGGGATTAACTATTCCGCCCGGGTCGGTGGCAACATTGAGATAGCTGCTGCCTGTTGCCTTCGATTCATCGAATCCTCCTATGGCAAAACCACCCTTTACGGACTTGCCTGAACTCTCGTCAATATAAATCCTCACACTGTCGGGGCTAACTCTCAGGTAATCATTGGTTAATCCTTTGCTACCATCGAAACCTCCAATGGCGAATCCTCCCTTTACTGCCTTGGCAAGGGAATCATCGTATATATATACCCGCACAGAGTCCCTGTTGACCACCATCAGGTTGACAGGCTCCTGTTTTGTTTCGTCGAATCCCCCTATAGCGAATCCCCCCTTGACGGCTTTGTTCTCACCATCACCGACATATATTCTTACACCCTCGTTATACACCGCGAAGACCGTCTGCCCGTTCTTGTTCCTGACCTCGAACAGGGCTTCGTCGAGGGCCGTGGTTTCTCCTGCCACCTCAAGCTTCTTCAGTGCCCCGGAAATATCTCCGGCCGCTATGGCATAGGGAACGCTCCAGAGCCGCGATGACCCCATGGGATTCCATCCGCCATGGTCTATTTCCGTCTTCAGCCATTTCACGCCGGTGCTCCAGTCTATTTCCCCGAATGAGGTCGCCATTCCATCGACTTGAAAACCTTTGCCGACAACAAGGGAGAACATACCATTCGGACTTGTAACAATCCCATAGTGAAGTTCTTTCCAGAAGATGGTTCCGCCCAGCGTATCGGACTGAATCGTCAGCATTACCCTGATAGTCTGACTGCTGATCGGATGGCCCGTACCGTCGAGTGCCAGTGCCTGGTAGTTGAATCCCTGGGGGATCTGGCTGAGAGCACGGGGCGATGGACAGAAAACAAGACAAAAAACAAAAGACAGAAGACAAAAAGTTTTTGAGCAGGGAACTGTGCAATGAGGCGCATTAATCCTTTTCAGTTGCTTTTCGGGTGAGAGCAGATCTGGTTTCATAAGGCAACGGGTTTTGTTCAGATAATAAGTAGGTTATAGGATACTGAAATTATGAAAAATTTTCATAGTTCAATACAATTTTTGACCAATGCTGCAATTTGTTATACGAGAATATAAATTCAGACGGTGAAAGGTATATCCGGCAGGGTAGGCAAACTTAAATAAAGGGAGGAGTTATCCCCTAAAGTCTGTTGATAATACTTCGGATCTCTTCCACCATCCGCGAGTCGGTGACCTGTTTAAAATACTTCTCTTCCTGATTACCGGAAAGTTTTTTGCCTATTCCGGGCCTGCGAAACAGCATTCCGCTTTCGACCATGATGCTGCCCGTAAGATGAACCTCCCTCGCTCCGGTTGACCCTATTACTCTCTCTATGTTCTCCCTGTTCAGTCCTGCTCCCGGCATTATGATAATCCTTTCTCCGGCTGTTATGATCAGCTTCTTCAACAGATTGACTCCCTCTCCGGCGCTGTTGCACTGACCCGATGTAAGCAGCTTGACGGCTCCGGCAGATATAATGTCCTCGAGTGCCATAAAGGGGTCGGAAGCCCTGTCAAATGCCCTGTGGAAGGTGACAGGCATTGGCGAGGCATACTCAACAAGGTAGGCTGTTCGTTCGAAGTCGACCGACCCGTCGGCCATAAGCATTCCCAGGACAACTCCTGCTGCTCCTGTTTCGCCTGCAAAATCTATGTCGCGTCTCATTACCTCAAACTCTGCATCCGAGTAGAGAAAATCTCCACCCCGCGGCCTTATCATTGAGTACACAGGTATATTAACGTTGGCAATGACCGACTCCAGGAGTCCCGGACCCGGGGTTATCCCGCCAATTTCGAGTGCGGCACACAGTTCCAGACGATCGGCGCCACCGGTCTCGGCATTTATTGCCGATTCAACAGAGTCGACACAGATTTCGAGGATCATAACTGATTAAGGATTTGTGGTGTGTGGGTTCGGATATCCATACATGCCTCGGTTCCTCTTTTTTCATTTCAATCGACGAGTCTCCGATATGGAATCGTCAATCTGAAATTTCAATAAAGATCGGTTATTTTTTACTATAATTGCGCAATAACTTTAACACTTGTTCTATGAAACCAACACTGATGGTACTGGCTGCCGGAATGGGAAGCCGGTATGGCGGATTAAAGCAGCTCGACCAGGTAGGCCCTTCGGGGGAGACTATAATCGATTATTCAATATATGATGCTATCAGGGCCGGATTTGGCAAGATAGTGTTCGTGATACGACGCGACATTGAACAGCCTTTCCGCGAAGCCTTCATCGACAGGCTTGGCAAACATATAGAAATTGATTATGTGTTCCAGGAACTGGATAATCTGCCTGCGGGCTACAAGGTTCCTGAAGGACGCCAGAAACCCTGGGGTACCAGCCACGCAATCCTTGTGACCAGGGACAAGATAAGGGAGCCCTTCGGTGTTATAAATGCCGATGACTATTATGGAGTCGAATCCTTCAAAATTCTTCGTGAATTTCTGGTAAACGACAGGGATGACTCATGCTATTCAATTATCGGATATCCGCTTGGCAATACCCTGTCGGACCACGGTCATGTAAATCGTGGCGTATGCAGGGTGGGGAAATCGGGTCTGCTTGAGGGAGTTGTTGAGACACGGAAGATTTCGAAGACCGAGAAGGGTATTTTTGCACCCGGCCCCGACGGTAAGGATCTTACATTCACCGGAAAGGAGATAGTGTCAATGAACCTGTGGGGTTTCAAGCCAACAATATATGAACTTCTGGAAACCGAATTCACGCAATTTCTCAGGAACCGCATAGATGACCCGACGGCTGAACTTGACATACCCACTTCCGTTGATAAGTATGTCAAGAGCGGTGAAATAACGATTAAGGTGCTGCCAACCGGAGGCAAATGGTTCGGCGTAACCTACCGTGAAGACAAACCCTTCGTCGTCGACAGCATCAACCGCATGGTCGGGGCAGGCATATATCCCTCGAAATTGTTCTGACCAGAGCCCGTGATCGGTTTTCGGTAATCGGTAACCGGTAATCTGCGTCCGGTGTCCGGCATCCGGCGACCCTAAACTCAGAACCCTAAACCCTGAACCGAGCCCCGACTTGTCGGGGCGAGCTCGCGACCGAATGGGAGCAACGCGTAGCCGAAGGTAAACCCTGAACCCTGAACCCTAAACCCTGAACCGAGCCCCGACTTGTCGGGGCGAGCTCGCGACCGAATGGGAGCAACGCGTATCGCGTAACCCGCTCACCACCTGAACTCCGCATTCAGTTCGGTGACGTTGTCCCTGTTATCGGTAATCCTCAGCAGCAGGGTATGGTTTTTGTCCTTTTCGGTTCGTCGTTCATCAAAATTGTGCACGATCAGGGTGTTCTTAGGGTCATATTCGAGGAGAGCCCAATTGTTGTCGATGTATGCCTCATAGCTTTTTATGCCCGACATATCATCGGATATGTTGAACCTTATGATACGTCGCCCTGTAAGGTCGGCACCGCTTTTAAAGCCATTGGCTTTGATGACGGGGGCGATAGTGTCAACTCCCACCGTAAACCTTCCGAAACTCCTTGTATCGGTTACCAGATAATCTTCCGACCATTCACCCCCGACATATGAGCAGGAACCGTCGTCATTCACAGAGACTATTGCCATTTTGCCGCGTAGATGGGGAGGCACGATTTCCGGCTTTATCGAGAGCCGGTAGGTATTGTGTATGGGTGTGAACCTGTCAAGAATATTGAATATGTCTGCGTAAAGGGTTTCCGGACGTTCCGTTCTGTCGTAGGTAAAGACAATGTCGTCATAAAATGATCTTTCGCTGAACGAAACGATAATGTCACCGTCAGACATGCGATAAGGTTTGTCATACTGAAGGAACCTGCCATTGGAAGGGGCCGTACTGGCGGGTAATCCGGCACCGCTTTCCGAACTGACCCGGAAGGAAAGAACCGATGAATTGCCGTGTGAATCGGAAACCTTTATCTGAATATTATGCACCGTGTCACTCACGAATTCGAATAAGCCGTTGTTCTTCAGGGACTTGTAAGCTGATAGCCTGTCGTTGGGTGCGACAAATGTCTTCTGTATGGTTACGTTATCTCTGATTTTACGACGATAGTCGATATGGCTGTTCACATACCTGGTTTCGTCGAATGAGAACCCGTCCATTTCAAAAAAATATAAGGTCTCACCGTCTATTGTCAGCTCGATTGAATATACACCGCATCGGTTCCAGCTGTCATTGAGCAGGTCGTATGTTCTTATTCCGAAACCTGCAGAGCCGTTAATGGCAATCTGCCTGTCGCTTCTCACGTAATAGTTGCCATGACTTCCCTGGACGGGGATCAACAGCTCATGGTTGCTGCCGTTTATTGAACAGGAGGGATCGGCAGGGTAAACGACGAGACTCTCGATGACAGGTTTTATGTTGTCCCTGACCCCGAAATCAAAGGTTAGCGGATCGAGTGGTATCTCTGAATCAGATTTGCGAATCTCGTAATGAAGATGCGGCCCGCCTGAACTTCCCGTATTGCCCGACCAGGCAATTGTCTGTCCCTGTCTGAAAGTGAATTTGCCGGTCTGAGGGAAAAGGTTCACTGTGAAATTGCGGTTTGCATACTGGGCATCCCTGACATATTCCTCAATTTCGGGAGTGAATGAATCGAGGTGTCCGTATACAGTTGAATATCCCGACGGATGTCTCAGATAGAGAGCCTTACCGAAGCCTCCGGGTGAAACGCTGATCCTGTACACGTAGCCTGAAGCCGCGGCAACAACCTCGTGACCGGTAACCCCCTGTGTCCTGATATCGATTCCTGAATGGAAATGGTCAGACCTGATCTCGGCAAAATTAGCAGAGAGGAGCAGGGGTATCTTAACCGGTGAGATGAATTTGTCGCTGTCAGGATTGGTAGTTGACAGTGCTGTGATGAACAGGGGGATCAGTATGAAAAGCTTTCCCGGAAACATAGAAAATTCAGTTTATATTGATTGAATGTGCAAAACTACCCGAAAGGCATTATCGTGCAACTATTTTGAAGCATAATTTTGAAAATATGGTAATAAAATGCTAATTTTGCGTAAAGATTTCGGCTATGTCGGAGAAGGTTCTTGAGGGAATAGTAGCATTGAACAAGAATATCGGAAAATTGTTGAATGAATACACCAACCTCAAAGCCGGATATGACAGGATGCAAAAGGAACTGACTGAGCTAAGTTCCAGGTTGCAGGGCAGGGAATCGGAATTTGAAGAGTTGAAAAGAAGTTACGAACGGGTTAAACTTACGGGTGCAATCCTGGGCGAGGGTGAAAACGCCCGGGAAGCCAAACGGAAGCTGAATGCGTTGGTGCGGGAAATTGACAAGTGTATTGCTCTTTTAAACAGATAATATAGGAATGGATGATAAACTTTCCATCAGGGTTAATGTAGCGGACAGATATTATCCATTGAAGATCGAGAAGGACGATGAGGAGAAGATTCGCAAGGCAGCAAAGCTGATAAACGACAAGGTGCTGATGTACAAGCAGCGCTATGTTGATAAGGACACCCAGGATTTCCTGGCGATGGCGGCACTGCAGTTTGTGATCCAACTTATCGGGGAGGAGCAGAGGGAAAGCGACGACGATCTGCCTCAGATACTGGAAGAGCTTAACCGAAAGGTTGAATCAGTTCTTAATAAAGAGTAAGGCGTTCTTTAACATAGCAAAAAGATTTGCCCGCATTGTTTCTTCATTCATTTTTGAAACTCAACACTATCAAAACTGGAACCTAAGCTCGGTTCCCTAGAACAGGCCTCACCCCGCTTCGGCGGGTTTCCCTCGGGGACAGTGGACGTTCGAAGATTTCCGGCAGTTCCAACCATGTGAATATGGGGTTTTGTAAAAGTTGGAGAAACTCTGCGGGTTTTTTATATTAAAAAATGGAAATGATATGATAACTGGATTTGTAATAAACGGTCTTTCCTGGGTTATGTGTGGCGCATTTTTTATAGCAGGCGCCGGGCTGTCATACCTCTTATTGACAACCCTGCTGAACGGGAAAAGGAAGAAGATAGTGGCTGATGCCGAAGCTGAAGCCGAGGTGATAAGGAAGGAAAAGATACTTCAGGCCAAGGAGAAGTTTCTGCAGCTCAAGTCGGAGCACGAAAAGGTGATCAATGAAAAGAACAACAGGGTTGCCCAGGCAGAAAACAGGATCAGGCAGAAAGAACTTACCATAAACCAGAAGACGGAAGAGCTCCAGAGAAAGCTCAATGAGAACGAAGCAATACGCAACAACCTCAGCATGCAGCTTGAACTGGTAGATAAGAAGAGCGAGGAGCTTTCAAAAATGCACAGGCAGCAGGTCGAAAAACTTGAGACCATCTCGGGCCTGTCGGGGGAAGAGGCAAAAAATCAACTCATTGAATCTCTTAAGGAAGAGGCCAGGATACAGGCATCCACGGCCGTCAATGAAATTATCGATGAGGCCAGGCTGACTGCCAGCAGGGAGGCCAAGCGGATTGTGATGAATTCGATACAGCGCGTGGCAACCGAAACGGCCATTGAGAACGCCGTTACCGTTTTTCATATCGATTCTGATGAGATCAAAGGCCGGATAATAGGGCGCGAAGGAAGAAACATAAGGGCCCTCGAGGCTGCAACGGGTATAGAAATTGTCGTCGATGACACACCTGAAGCAATCGTCCTCTCGGGATTCGATCCGATAAGGAGGGAAGTGGCAAGACTGGCTCTCCATCAGCTTGTTACCGATGGAAGAATTCATCCTGCCCGCATAGAGGAGATAGTTGAGAAGACAAGGAAGCAGGTTGAGGAGGAGATAATGGAGATAGGCAAGCGCACTACCATTGACCTTGGTGTTCATGGCTTACACCCTGAACTGGTCAGGCTGGTCGGTAAGATGAAATACAGGTCCTCCTACGGTCAGAACCTCCTGCAGCATTCACGCGAGGTAGCAAATCTGAGCGCCATAATGGCTTCCGAGCTGGGACTGAACCCCAAGATAGCCAGGAGAGCAGGGTTGCTGCACGATATAGGGAAGGTGCCTGATGATGAGCCGGAAATGCCGCATGCAATCTTCGGTATGAAGCTGGCTGAGAAATACAAGGAAAAGCCTGAAGTAGCCAATGCCATCGGCGCTCACCACGATGAGACGGAGATGACATCGATTTACGCACCAATAGTGCAGGTGTGTGATGCCATATCGGGTGCCCGTCCGGGTGCCCGCCGTGAAGTGGTTGAATCTTATATCAAGCGGCTCAAGGAGCTGGAATCACTTGCCTTGCAGTATCCCGGCGTTACCAAAACATACGCCATTCAGGCAGGCAGGGAGCTGCGTGTTATCGTAGGAGCAGAAAAGGTCTCCGACCAGGATGCAGAGACCCTGTCAACCGACATTGCCAGGAAGATCCAGAACGAAATGACATACCCCGGACAGGTGAAGATAACCGTCATACGTGAGACAAGAGCCGTCAGTTATGCCAAGTGATCTGGTTTTCCTATTGTAAATGAAATAATTAAAAAGGCTGTCTCAGAAGGGCAGCCTCTCTTTCCTTATGTAGCCATTTACCTTAACACTCATCAATTATCCCTCAGCCAGCCGAAGGCAGACAATATATTTTCCCTGATTGCATAAGTCGGTTAATCTGACCGCATTGCGCCGGAGCAAACTGACCACATCAAAGTTGGTTTCTTAAGAGAGCATTCTCACGGCTGAAAGAGATTCAATAAATTTATATTTTTTAGTTCAATATCTCTATATTTCTCTGTTTTGGGCGGGCTTTTCTCATCGATTCTCCTCGGAGTTCAATTAGGTGAGCATCATGGACGATGCGATCGAGTATTGCATCAAACACAGTTTTTTCTATCATCTTATGCCAGCAGTTAACCGGAAGTTGTGATGTTATTATCATTGAGGCTCTCTTATGACGGTCCTCAACTATCTCCATCAGTGCCTGGCGGTTGGCACTGTCGATAGGAAGCAGGCCGAAGTCATCTATTATGAGCTGGACCTGCCGTTCTATCTTTGATATTTCTTTCAGATAAGATCCGTCTGTCTTGCACATTTTAAGTCTTGAGAAGATCTTTCCAGGATTTGCATAATAGACTTTAAAGCCAAGTGTTCATGGCTATATTTCAGATTGGGATAGGTTTAAGCTAGAAACATGACTCTAACGGACACATTATGTGCAAGATAGAATTGTAATGTCAAGAATATGTTCATAAATATGTTTTATAACATACATTTTGGCTTCTATAAAGCCTTGATTCTTGACATTGATATATAAAAGAGATTTAAAACGATACCAAAAGGATTTGATTGTCAATCCTGAGAGTTCAAAAACGATATTTTACTTGCTTAATAATAACTAGAAACAGCTCCAATGAAAACTTCCCGCAAAATGCACCTGGTGCTAATTGCCCTTTCGGTCATCAGTAGTTGGAATTTGTCAGCTCAGCTAAGGACAGATCCGATAAGGGTAATTCCGAAATCGCCAGAATCAACCGCCTTTGACCAATACCTTAATGTTCCTGTTAGTGAGGCTACAGGGGTTGTTAGTATCTCCATTCCAATCTACACAATAAAACTCGATGGCCTCGAAATACCCATAACTCTGTCTTATTATGCTTCGGGGGTGAAAGTCGATGATATCGCAACACCAGTGGGTCTGAATTGGGTATTGAATGCAGGAGGAAGGATATCAAGAACAATTTTCGGACTTGATGATAATGAGATATCCGGATGGATTGGTAACACACCAATTAATCTTGATACATGCAATTCCAGGGAGGTGCTTGAGAATTATTATCTACAGATTATTGACCCACAACCGGATCTATACTCTTATTTTTTCCCTGGCGGGTCTGGACAGTTCTTCCATGATAGCAACGGAAATATTCTTAAAACGACGGTTGACGACAAAATTCTGACAGACAGTTTGGTGATATGGGATGCCTTGGGAAATAGATTTGAGTTCTGTGAAGGCGAGATAACATGCAAGACTGTCACAAGAGATTGTAATCCGATGTCGATCACTTGCGTAGACCTGAGTGGAGAGGGTTTCACGGCATGGCCTCTGCGGAAAATTACAACAGCAAGAGGAGACTCACTGGTTTACTACATAAAAGGATATGGTTACACAACTCCTGATGTAATAACATCATGCGAACACACCTATGAAACTCCGCATCCATATTACGGAACAGGCTCAGATTCTGATACATTTGAAACCAGGACATCAATAGAGTACGGTTTAAAAACAATTGATTCTATCCAATCGATGAAAGAAAAGGTGAAGTTCTTTTATACAACTGACACTACACTTGCAATTATGAAACTTAAGTTGAGCAGGATACTGGTAACCGATCTGCTTAATTCTGATACTATTTTAAACGTTACTCTTTCACATGATAAATTTGCTGGTGATCCTAGATTGAAGCTAACTGAGATTGATTTTTTGGGAACCGGTAGCGATGGGAGAAAAATATATTCATTTGATTATATGGAAGGTAATCTTCCTGAATTTGGGTCGTACAAGAGAGATATTTTCGGATACCATAATGCGAATACAGAATCACACATGATTCCATATTCTGTGGGCACAGATTCATCACTGTGCACACTCAATAGTTTTGCCAACAGGGAGGTAGATACAACGAGGGTTTTATACGGAATATTGAACAGGATGACACTTCCCACTGGCGGCAGTATAAGATATTACTACGAGCCGAATATTGAAGAAGTATCCGGAATAATTCACTCCTCTCCGGGAGCTCGAATACGACGAATTGTGTATGAAAATGAAGAAAACGCTGTTGTTAAAGAGGAACTGTTCACTTACGCAGGGTTGGCAGGGAAAGACAAACATATTGAAGGAGTTTTTCCATTTCACTTCTTTAATCAAAACTATTATGATGTTTTCCCTGATGCATTGAAATCAGAAATAAGATGGACCTCCGATCCCATAACCTTTTTGACAGGACAACTCAACCAGCACGGATACTATTATGAAACAGTCCGTCATGAGTTGAGGGATAATTCAAACAATTCCGGGTACTCTGTCAGTAACTACGGCTCATATCTGGATAATTTTACTATTTCACCATACTTGAAGAATAGCACCATCTACGATTCCCAGAATCATCCGGTAAAGAGAATCAGTAGTCTTTATACTTCTGACCTTCAAGATCAATCCAATTATATTAACGAAGTTGTTGCTTCTACCCTGGGTCGATCTTATGTTTATTATGGTGTTGATTTTTACTGTACTGGGTACGAAGGCTGTTCAGGGACGGTCAGTTGTCCTGGTCAATTGGAAGTTCATTATGATCCCCTGATTGAGGAGGTATTCACCAGCTCAGTTTTCTATAAAATATCAGAGACTTCAGTGGACTATTTTCAGAATGGTGATGACTCTGTTACAACTAAAAAAAAATACAAATATAAAACCGGAACGATATTCGGTAATGATTATATCTTAAATTCCGGAATTGTGAATTATTTGTTTGAAGATGATATTTACGTGTTAATCGACTCTACAGCAGTCAAGTACCCTCTCGATTATTCATCTGGGGGTTTTACCAGCAATCTTATTTCGGAAAAGATGATTGCCCTTCCAGTCGATACGAGAATTTATAAAAAGGTTGATCAGGGGCAGCCCAAAGTGATCGAAGGGGAAATTATCGTATACAATACATACGGACAACATTTGAAAGAGTACTTGCTGGAAAATACTACTCCTCTGACAATTTTCTGTGATACAGTTGCTTTCACCATCCCCAATTCTGCTTTCAAATTGCAGGTAACATATTTATACGATGAAAATACACACAGAATTCTATCAATTACTACTCCGGGAGAGAATTCAACCTCCTATATGTGGGGATATAATTCCTTGTATCCAATAGCTCAGGTCATTAATGCAGTCGATTCCCAGTGGGCTTATACAAGTTTTGAAGACAGTAAATTTGGAAATTGGGCTGCAAGTGGCTCAAACTATAATTTAAATCAGGCAAAAACTGGCACAAGATCCTGGTCAGGTACACTATTATTTAATGTCGGAGAATCTTCTGTGTTGGGCCTATGGTCATTTAACGGACAACCCTCTGTGAGTTCCGGGTCTCTGATAAGCAGTAAAACCAAAATTTCATCCGATGGGTGGACATACTATGAATGGGTAATACCATCTTCAACCAGTTTAACAATAAATTCTAATTCCAAAACGATTGACGAGGTTCGTCTATTCCCAATAAGCTCAAGTATAACAACATTTACATATAACTCTTTTGGAATTTCGGCCGTAATTGATGTAAATGGCTCGCCTGTGTATTATCAGTATGATTCGTTTGGAAGGCTGATTCGTATACGCGATCATAATGGTAACATTCTTAGAAATATAAACTATAACCTTAAGCATGATTAATAGTAATGATAAGCACTAATGATGTTGAGTTTTAAAAAGTATTTTGCCTTAACCTATAATTCTATATTATGAAACCAAAAAAATATATTCATATAGTGGCTCTTTTCAGCCTGCTATTGCTCTCTGGTGGAAACATAGCTTTCGAGCCCGATTGTGAAGAATATTTTTGTATCGACTATATTTCGGAGTCAGAGTTTTACTTTGATGCCGGGGGATGTAATTACTGTGAGGAAGGCTTCGTGGTAATCACAGCCGAGATGGCTCAGGGCTGCGTTCCAACGGAGTTCGAATATGAATGGGCAGGATTAATCTATCTCGATGACGAAATAAACAGGGACTGGTACCAGGTCTGGTGTTATGAAAATACCAGCACTGAACCCAGGGAGGCATACCTGTATCTTACAATATCCGATGTTTTGTATATTTATCAGGCAGGGGTTGAATTATATCCCCCTGAAACTCCCGGATCTATAACCGGAAGTACAATGCTGTGCCCCGGGGCCACATCGTCCTTCTACATTTCACCTGTTCCTGATGCAACAGAGTACGAATGGACCGTCCCACAGGGTTGGACAATTAATTCCGGGCAGGGAGACACCCTTATATCGCTTACGGCAGGCCAGACTTCTGGATATGACTATTCCATATCGGTTGTCGCAATTAATGACGATGGAGAGAGTGCCCCATCTGAACTGAGCAATATTACGATACATTATCCAATTTCGATTAGCGCCCAGCCGGTTTCTCTGGTCCGAAACCCCGGCAGCAGCGTTACTTTCAGTGTAACTGCAACAGGGTTTGGTCTAAACTACCAGTGGCAGAAAGATGAAGAGAATATTTCCGGAGCAACATCATCGTACTGTACAATTCAGAACATAACCTCAGTCAATAACGGAGTTTACAGGGTCAGAATCAGTAACACCTGTAATACTACCGGGATATTCTCCAGTGAAGCTATCTTAGTGGTCGATGACATTGTCTGCCCCGATACATCACACAACTACATTGCAGTCTATGAACCTGTTGTTGAAATTCAGGACGAATCATTGATAGTAGCAACCAGTCTCTCGAGGACAAACATTCAGTACTTCGATGGTCTGGGGAGATTAAATCAGAGCATCTCGGTAAAATCAAACAACGGCAAAAACCTTGTTTCCCATCTTGAATACGATAATTTCGGAAGAGAATCGGTTAGATATCTGCCATTCCCGGTATCTGGAAATAAAGGACTATTTGTCGATAGTGCCAGTTACAAGCAATCAGAATACTATGGCTCGGCCTATCCCGGTGATAGTGCTTTTGCTCAGACAATCTATGAAAACTCACCACTTAACAGGGTCTTAAAACAGGGAGCCCCGGGAACCGCATGGCAGCCGTCTGGAACAGAAAACGACCATACAGTAAAATTTGATTACCAGACTAATTCGCAGGAGGAAGTCCTGATATGGACCATTGATAATCTTGGAAGGTGTGTAAACACGGGAGGAGAGGACATAGATGACAAATTCTACTATTATGCCAACTCTCTGTATAAGTCTATGACAAAGGATGAGAACTGGAGTTCGTCAGATGGGTTACTTCATACAACTGAGGAGTTTAGGAACATGTTAAATCAGGTGGTTTTGAAGCGAACATATGTTGCAGGCACTGTCGGAATTGACACCCTGAACACATACTATGTATATGATTATATGGGATTATTAAGATATGTTCTCTCACCCAACGCCGCAGCAAACCTGGGGAATGAAACTGTGTTCAGCAGAGATCACAGCCTGATAAAGGAGTTATGCTACTATTACGAATATGATGGCAGAAGGAGAATGGTTGAGAAACAACTCCCCGGAGCGGAGCCTGTATACATGGTTTATGACAAACGTGATCGGCTTGTTCTTGTTCAGGATGGTAAACTCAGGGATGAAGGCGATAAACGGAAGTGGCTTTTTACCAAATACAATCACCTCAATCTACCGGTCCTTACGGGAGAGTATACTATAGACGTTACTTCGAATGATACTACAAGGATACTTATGCAGGAAGCGGTCGATTTGATTTATGGGGGTACATCACCGAGGGAAATGACGGTTGCCAGAGACAGCAGCAACACTCAGCACCTGGGATTTGAGAATGAGTCATTCCCTAATTCAACCGATGATGGCGATTTATTATATCACACAGCTACCTATTATGACAGTTATGATTTTCCTGACTCAAGGACCTTTGACAGGTACAACAATGTATCTGATTATGAGGAAGACTCCACAGGAATGAAGTATAATGATCGGATATCCGGAATGGTAACTGGTAATAAAGTGCTTATCCTGGGTACGAATGATTATTTGACTACAACTAATTATTATGACGACAGATACCAAATCATCCAGTCGTTAAGGGACCTAAATATCGGGGTTTCCGGTTATGAGGTCAACAGTAATAAATACAATTTCGTGGGAGAGGTACTACAGACCCATCAAAAACAATTTACCAGCGCTCAGGATCCAATTGGGGTGGATACCTATTATAGTTATGACAGTTATGGTCGCCTGCTTACTACTGAACATCTGATAAACGAAGGTGATACGGTTTTGTTATCTGAAAATACATACAGTGATTTGGGCCAACTAAAGAAGAAGGGATTACATGAGGGCTCATCAGTTTTCACTCAGGAGGTTGACTATGATTATAATATACGTGGCTGGCTGACTGATATAAACAATCCCGACATCATTGGCACCGACCTGTTTGCAATGAGGCTTTTCTATAATGATGTCAGTCCGCTCGATTCAGCCATGGCACAGTACAATGGAAATGTAGCAGGGGTGATATGGAATAGACAGACCGATGGGGGTGGTTCAAATACTCTTAAGAGCAGCTATAGCTACCTATATGATGAACTGAACAGAATCAGCAACAGCCATTATGGTGAGGACACCGGATCGGGTCTTATAGCCCTGCAAAAGTATAGAGAGTACGACTATAGCTACGACCTGAATGGCAATATTCTGGCGATGAAACGTACCGGAAACACAGGTTCACTGATCGACAGTCTTATTTATGATTACGGTCAGTCCTTACTCTATTGTAACAGGTTGTTGAACGTTGCCGATAGTTCTCAGCCCGATGTGGGATTTAAGGATGGTCCCGGCCAGGATGATGATTACGAATACGATTCAAACGGAAATCTGATAAAAGATTTGAACAAAGGGATATCGTCAATTACATACAATTTCTTAAATTTACCAGAGTTAATAACTATGACTGGTGGCAGCATAAGGTATTATTATGATGCCACAGGCACGAAAGTCAGCAAAGTGGTAACTGAAGTAGCAGATACAACAGTACGGTCATACGAAAGTGGCTTTGAGTATGAGAATGGGGTATTGTCGCTGATTCAAATCCCAGAAGGGTTTGTTGATAAGGTGGGCCCTACATTCAACTATAATTACTATCTTAAAGACCATTTGGGCAATACCAGGATTGTTTTTTCCACCGGGACGTCAGGAGATTCATTGATTCTTGAGCAGTCGATTGATTACTATCCGTTCGGACTGGAGCATAATTCAAGTATAGGTGGTAACAACAAGTACCTATACAACGGGAAAGAACTCCAGATGGATTTAAATCTTAACTGGTATGATTACGGGGCGAGATTTTACGATCCTCAGATAGGGAGGTGGCATGCCGTGGATCCAGCTGCTGAATCAATGTCCACTTGGTCACCTTACAATTATACCTTCAATAATCCTATAAGATTCATAGATCCTGATGGAATGGCCCCTGATGGGTACACTGTTGATGAAACAGGAAAATTTGAGAAGGTTAACAATGAAGGTGGAGATAAATATGACGTGCTATATAGGAAGGAGACTTATTCTGAGGACAAAAGAACTAATTATGATGAAACAGGAAATAAAGATGGATTAAAAATATCAAAAGATATAATTAAGAGTGAAAGTGCACAAGCACTCGGTGTTGATGGAGAGACGGGTGAAGTACTCACTAATCATAAATATGAAGTTAAAACGGATGGCGAAGCGACAAAAGTTTTTGAATTTCTCGTTAAGCATACAAAGGTAGAATGGAGTAATACCTTGATGCAACACTCAGATGGATCCTCTAGAAACTTTTTGATGACAAGTCATCAACCTAATACAATAAAGAATAGCTTTTATCGAATTCATTTTGATACACGCCGTGGCTTTGGTTTAGTCAGACATGACCATAACCATCCCGATAACAATCCAAAATCTTCGACAGGAGATAGAGGTTTTAAAAGTTCGTTTATTGAAAGATTTCCAAATGCCCAATTTAGAATAAGGGCACTCAAGACATATCACGAATATTGATTTTACTATGAAACTGTTATATAGTATTTTCTTTATTATCCTAATTGGATGTAATTCAGGTAATCACCAATCATCTGAGATTCCTCAGAGCGGAATGTCTGATTCAATTTGGATTGAAATGACTCTTTATGAGCCACATTACGAAATGCATGCTTTATTGGACTCTATAATAAAAACATTGGAGACCTGCCCAAGCCCAAAAGGGAAGATTATCGAATTGGTGATTTCCATTGAATACCAAGACTATGGTTTAATGATGGATATAGAAACAATTAGTGACTATCACTGGAATTACACTTTAAGCAGTGGATTGTTTGATTATAAGAACAGCAGGTTCTATTATTCCGGGCCAAACCTAGAAGAACTATTTATTGAGACGGATAGCAGCATGAAGATGAAATTCCAAAATCCTCAGAAGATGGTCTTTGATATTGATGATAGAGTATATAAGTGGGTATATGCCATTAAAGATGGATGCATTGAGGGCATTCTGGTTAAGGATTGTCAGAGAGTTTGGGTAAACCGGGATTATTTCCCAGGTGAAGGCTGATTCTTTGAAAGCTGCTATTGATCGGTATGATTACGGGGCAAGGTTTTATGATCCTCAGATAGGAAGGTGGCATGTGGTGGATCCGTTGGCTGAGAAGATGAATTCATGGTCGCCCTATAATTACACCTTTAATAATCCGATCAGGTTTATTGATCCGAATGGAATGGCCCCTGATGATTTCTATTTTGCGAAAAACGGGAAAGACCTTATTGAATATGTCGAAACAGATGAACCTGATAGGGTTTTTGTAGCAAAAAGCGAGATTAAAAGTGAAGACCTTGGGAATCTTACGGATCCGGGTCTATACAATGAGATCAAAATGTCGGAAAGACAGGTTGAGCTAAAAATGAATTCTAATGGGTATAAAAAGGTGACAAGTGAAGTTGAAGTTGAGAACAATCAAGTTGAAACCAGATATAGTATGGGGACATCACAGCATAGCTCGACTGTATCGGTTGTAAATGGAGTAGAAGTTACAACAGGTATTGATACCAAGTATGTGGATAAGAATTTTGTTGAAGTTGGCAGATATGACACCAAGCACTCAGAATTTGAGACAAGCTACAATCCAATCTCTAACCAAATAGCGACTAGAGAAGTCTATACAGAGAAGTTGTCTTATGGCAGGAATAATTGGATAAAGTCTGGTATTAAGAAATCTTTAGATTTTGGGATTTCTATGTCAGGGAGCCATGATCAGCGTCAAAAGAAAACTATTAATTATATTAAATAATCAAGTTTTTCCTATGTATAGAAATTTTATTTACATATTGATTGTGGGATTGTTAGCCCAGTGTAACATTAATGATACTGAGTCACATGACTATGAAAGATCAATATCTATTGCTAAAAGCAACTTTTCAGATTCTTTAACATCTCATTTTCCTGATAGAGTACCTGGAGCTTTTCGCTTAACTACAGTTGCTCCAAGCAAATGTTTGGAAAACGGCAGGTGTGGAATTAACCTTATTATACAACTAAATGACCCCATAGAAGCTGATTTGGAAGAAAGAATAACCAGTATGGAGTTAATTAAAACTTCTTTTGATGACTGTAATCTGATAGTCAATCCAGTAAGCGATAGTTCGGATTGTGATAAGTTCTTAGACTCTTTAATAGTACACTGTTCATACTTTAAGAGCGTTCTCCCAAATTTTCCACAGGTACTAAATAGTTCAAAGCTTTTAATCCCTCAAGAGTATATTGATATTAGCAATTTCGATATTTATGTTCAAGAATCTATAGCTGGTCCCTTTTTGAAAGAAGAAAACTTAACAGTTGGCTGCGGCCTGCCAAGTGAATGGAGAAATGGTTTTTCAAAAGGATTTGCTATAGACAGGACGAATAAGAAAGTTCTCTTTTGGCTAGAGATGTGGTAAGTTATTAACAGAAAAGATAATAAAACCCGGCGCAATGGCCGGGTTTTATTTTAAGCAGAATACGCCTGTTTGGCCTTAAAGTCTCTTATCAGTGCATCGACCACCAGGAATATCTGTTTTTTAGCATCAGCCGGAAGTTTAGATACATCACGAAGTCTTCTAAGAGTATCTTGGTCGATTTCCAGATCGGTTTTACCTACCAGGTAATCAATAGAAACACTAAGCGCATCAGCAATACGCATTATCACCTCTATGGAGGGTTTTACTTCGTCACGCTCATATCTTCCGATCAGATCTCCTGAAGTACCGGCTTGCTTGCCCAGTTCACTTTGAGTATAATACTCCCCATTTCCTGTACCAAGGGTCTTAATCGCTAATTTAAACATTTGTTGTTTTGAACTGCCTTTTCGGAGATTGATTTATAGTACGTTTCATCTGGTATTTTTGATAGCTTAATGTTTCCAGAAACGATCGATGCGGAATTCCGTGAGTACAATATAGGGCAGTATTAAGACAAATAAATATAATTCTTGTTTTTAGAGGATTATAATTTAGTTTCCACTCAGTATTCTTATCAAATCATCGTTTAAATAGTATACTTTAAGGCCTTCTTTCTTGGGTGATAAAATTCTGGCAGATACCAGTTCGCCCATATATTTTGTTATGGTTGTTCTTGAAGTTTTCTTCAGGACCTGTCCTACAGTTTTTGCTTTGATATAGGGTTGACTAAAAATTGCTTCATTCATATCCTTGTTATACCATCCAATTTTTAAAATGGCATGATTATATGTCTCGTCCATTTGGTGGATTATATCATTGATCAGATTTCGGGTATTGATGGAAGTCTTCTCAATTGCATCAAGCATAAAGAGTATCCAGTTTTTCCAATCCCTTCTTTGAGTAATGCCGGCAAGATAATAATAGTAAGAATCTTTATTCTCAATAATATATTTTGATAAATAGAGTATGGGTTGGGTTAGTAGTCCGGTTTGAACCAGATAAAGCAGATTTATGATTCTACCTGTGCGACCATTACCATCCTGGAAGGGGTGGATTGCTTCAAACTGATAATGCGACACGCACATTTTTATTAATGGGTCAGTGTCAGCCATATCTGTACCATTTAAATATTGGATAAGGTTTTCGAGATAATTTTCAAGAATCCCTTCTCCTCTTGGAGGGGTATATATAACTTCTCCCGGGCGCAAATCGCTATTCCCCCTTCTAATAATAATTCTTGCCTGAGGAGGTCTTATACCAAACTTTGATTCTTTAATCTGTCGGACTATATTTATTATAGTATCAAGGTTAATCTGCCCCTGTTCTGAAATAGAGGTATATCCTGTCCATAAAGCTTCCCGGTATCTCAGGACTTCTCTCGTGGCTGGATTAGATAGTTCCTCTTTTTTAGAATCTGAGATAGCTTTGAATAACTCATCTTCGGTTGTGAATATGTTCTCTATCTCTGTAGAGGCCCGTGCCTCCTGAATAGCTATGGTATTTATGAGCATAAGTGGATTCGGAAGTTTTGTTATCTCGTTATTCACTGAAGCAAGAGCCCGGGAGGCTGAAACCAGCTTCTTAAGTATCTCCGGATCGTCATCCAGCATTTTTTCCGGGGGTAGTAATGGCAAATCATTAAAGGGCTTATTCCTGTCAAAAACCATAGCGTTCATATATTATCGATTATTGGACATAGCGCAAATTTATGTCCAATTTTCCAGAAAACCAACTTTAATGTTCATGATTGACGATAAATTGGACGTAGTGTGGTTTTATGTCCAACTATAAAGGGCCGCTCATTTCAGAATAATGTCTTTTGTACAAACTATATTCATTTAAACCAGATGTTATGAAAAAGAAAATGTTATTATCTGTTCCGAAAAGCGGAACTACAATCCGTCATTTATTCCTTAAATCTGAGGCGTTTTCCTACTATGTTTCTGATTTTGAGAAATGGCTTCGGGTTTTTGGATTTGCCGGGTCAACCGTCTACTACTCACCAGCCTATTTAAAATCATTTTTCTATTTTCTTGAAAGTATTGGCATTTTAGCTATTAGTCAGGTGTCGAATAATCAAATCAGCATGTATATGAGACACCTTTCTATGATTAGGAGTGAAAGGACAAACAGGTACCTTTCTCACAACTATAAATTGAATCACCTTAATGCAATTAAATTGTTTAGTAAGTATCTGCTGGCAAGTAATAAAATTACTCTTGATGCAACTCTAAGATATGCTCGTGGGCCAGTTGAAGCCCGGAGATGGTTAACGCAATCTGAAATCGAATGCCTGTATGATAAATGCAATGCAGGGTATTCCGGTAGCTTAAACAAAGTTATTCTGGGTATCTATTACGGGTTGGGGCTAAGGAGGATGGAAGGGATAGGAATTGATACATCTGATATCCAATGGACTAATGGGGTGATATATATCAAGAGGGCAAAAAATAGAAGAGACAGATTCGTTCCTATGAGTCCTAAAGTACAATATGATATCAGGTCCTATATCAACGGGTTTCGGGCACCGCTGCTTCACGAAAAAGGAATATCCATGCAGAAAGCTTTACTGGTAACCGAAAAAGGCACCAGATTTACGGGGAATGCCATATATTCCAGGGTCCAGATTCTGGCTCGTAAAGCAGAACTACAGGTGCCTTTACCGTTGCATTCCTTGAGACATAGCATAGCGACTCATCTGCTTGGAAATGGCCTAGAGCTAGAAAAGATTGGGCAATTCCTCGGACATAAAAGCCTTGAAAGTACTCAGATATATGCACACTTGATTCACAAAAACAGTTAATTATGAAAGATTTTCAAAAGCACCTGATAGATTCAGGTTATAATAGCGGGACTATATTCCAATATCTAAAATTGGTTGAAATTTTTCTCATATGGGCAGTCAAAAGGGAAAAAAGCATAGAAGAGTTTAATTATCATGATATGGTAATGTTTATTGATGATACAATGCGAAGTATATATTATTCAAATAATCTTAATAGAACAATTAATAGAATCATGATCTCAATTACTGCCTATTATGATTTTCTGATTTTGCGTAATAATAACCTTTATAATCCGGCGAAAAGTATGAGAGTCAAAGATCCACACCGTACCCTTGTACATAATCTATTAAGCAGGAGCGAACTAAATACGTTGTATGAGTCTTATGAAGTGAGGGACGAAAGAGAGATAAGAAATAAGGTGATATTAGGGTTCCTTGTGTTTCAGGCTCTCTCCGTGAGCGAGCTTCATCGGTTATCTATATCAGATATCAGGCTTCGAAGTGGGACAATGATGGTTAGGGGGGATAATTCCGGCAAGTGGAGAAAGGGTTCAACAAACCGAGTATTGAACCTTGAGGCTTTGCAAATAATTGATCTTATTGATTATATTGACAATATAAGGCCAAAAATCCTGGTTAATGGTTTTCGTAAGTTCCCTGGTAGAAAACCAAATGAGGAAAATGTAGTTTTCAGAACCGATCAGGTACTATTAAGTATCTTTGGGTCCCCAAATCTGAAAAATAGTCTACATCATATGTTCAACAATCTAAGAAAGGTAAACCCACGATTACGTTCATCTATTCATATCAGACAAAGTGTAATAGCCTGTTGGGTTGATAAGCACAATCTTAGGCAAGCTCAATACATGGCAGGTCATCGTTATGTTAGCAGTACAGAATACTATAAACAGGTCAACATTAATGACTTGAAACGGCAAGTACTTGAATGTCACCCATTAGGATAACTCCAAAGAATTCGTCCATTTTTCATTAAATTAGAACCCTCAAAGAAGTTAAAATTTTATTACCTTTATTTCACAAAACAGTTCTTTGAAATTGATAACACATTATTATGATTACGGCGCACGGTTCTACGACCCTCAGATAGCACGCTTTCCAAGTATGGATCCCATTGCGGATAATTTCTTTGACCTTTCTCCTTATAATTATGCCAGTAATAGTCCTGTCGCTAAGATTGACCTTTGGGGTCTACAAGGAGCATGGTTTTTTGAAGTTGGCCCAATGTTGGAAAGAGAAGCTATAAAGCGGGGATATGCAAAAGATGACGGTTCTTTCCCTACTATGTAAAATGCAGTAAAGCACAGTGACAGACCAGAAAAGAAAGCCCAGATTGATGCCTATGCAGCTGCTGGAATGCTCGGGCTTGGTGAGATAGGAGGAGCATTCTTGGAAGGATTACCAGCTCTTTCAAATACTAAACTAGGGAAATCAGTAGCAAAACTATTTGGCAAAAATGTTGACGAAGTAGCAAAAGGAGCTGATGATTTAAAAGGGGGAAGATTAGGAGGAGATGGACATAGAGAGGCAATTATAACTAAAGCCGATGACCTAGTATCTGATGGTTGGGAAATCACAGGTGGTGGTGGAAAAGTAAAAGAAGAGTATATTCCTGGTCCAACCAAGGGTACCACAAAAGGAAGTAATTATGCAGATATCACAGCCACTAAAGATGGTAATACTCTTAGAGTACAAGTTGGAAAACAGACCCAAAGTGGCCAGCCAGTTAGTCGAGAACGTACAAATTTGGTCGAGATACAAAAAAAGAAACCTAATGATCTATTAGAGTTTTTACCTTATAACAAAAAGAAATAAATAATGAGATTTTTCTTAAAAGGATTGCAACAGCAATTTATCTTAAGCCTTAAGGATGAAGAGCGCCTATTAAATTGGCTTTTCAGTAATAACTACTTCATTTTTAAGGCATACGTTGATAATGAAGAAGAGAAAAGGTGTATTCTATCAAGCAATGATATTCTTTTGAATAGCAAAAGATTGTTACAGTATTTTATTGTTAGCAACGAACAAGCAGACAAGGTGACTTGGAATAGAATAAGCCTAAAAAGTGGAGGTGAGCGGTTTGAGTTTGATCCATTACTTTCACAAGCAGTTCAGGTTCTTCTATCACCATATGATGAAAAAAGGATTGGAGTCGGAAGAGTTTCCGTATGTACCTTATGGGAAGATGATGATGGGAACCGACAAAAAACAGAAAATGAAAGAAATATATACCAGAGTATTAAGAAAATTATCAAGACGATATGTGTGGGAAGCATTTATTCAAAAGTATGGATTGGCGATGACGCTTATAATCTATGGACAAAAAGTGATATTAAGCTTGCTTATGATTTAAACAATCCCGATGAATACGAGGTAAATGACTATGCCCCTTTTTGTTGACTCAAAGGGTCTTTTAAAAGGCTCAAAATTTTTAATTTTTCGAAAGGAAAAACCCGCACTGGCCGGGTTTTTGTCATATATGCTATATTCTATGCATATATGCTATAAGAAAAGTTATTAACAATCATTTAGCAGAAAAGCCCCTTTACTGGGGCATTCTCATTATAGTGCCGCTACATTTTTCTGGAAGAAATCCTTAAACTTTTTATTGGTAAGCATCTTATCGATAAGCTTTAAGATCGTCTGCTTATCATCTTCGTCGAGCTGCTGAATGAGCTTCATTTGCTCTACGGCCGTTTTATCCTCCAGTACAACCTCAGTGGGGATCTTTCCGTCATAATTTATTATCTGGTCGGTTGTCATCTCAAACAATCGGGCCATTTTCTGGAGTTCTTCCACAGTTACAGCTCTCATACCTTTCTCGATCTTGCTGTAAGCTGATTTATCAACACCTATGAAAGTCGCAACCTAAATCTGTCTGAGGTTCTTCTCTTCCGTATGCACTTCCTGTAAGACATGCAGAAATGTATATATAAATGTCATCTACTAGGGTGAAATGACAGCTTGCTTTGATACAACGAGTTAAAAGAATTACTTTTGAAGTACAATATTTATGTATATGGAAGGTGATATCTCCTTGTTTTTGGCTATAGAAAAAATGATGCAGGAGAAAATTGTTTTACATCAGGGCATGCTTGTTGTTAAAGATGTTGATCTTGCAACGATATACGACGTAAAGCTTACTAATCTCAGAACGAAAATCAGTAAGAACATATCTCGCTTTCCCTCTGATTTTAGGATAGAAACAAGTAAAGGAGAATATGCATTAACGGAATCAGGTATCCTTATGCTTGGCGGCCTGTTAAGAAGTGAAAGAGCAAGAAGGGCACATATGCAGTTCATTGAATATTTTGTTCATCTCCTGCATGAGAACGGAGGGTCAGTTTTTGATTTAATAAAAACCAGCAGCAATGAACTTTGAACAGTTAATACAAGCCTTTGAGCAGGCTAACGAATACTTGCAGGGGAAAGCAGTCTCTGCAGTTAACCAATCTCTTACAATGCGTAATTGGTTGTTTGGGCATTATATTGTCGAATATGAGCAGAATGGAGAAGACCGGGCTAAATACGGAGAAAAGATTTTAAACAGCATCTCAAAAAAGTTACAGAACAGCGGCGTGAAAGGGGCCTCAATAACGAATCTCAAATTATGTAGGCAGTTTTATATATTGTATCCTCAAATTGGTCAGGCAGTGACTGACCAATCTCTGAGAAAGTCATTATCTGAGAAATCCGGAGGAGAAAACAAGAGGAATGAAGCCATAGACGGAGTAATAGTATTAAACAGGTTGTCATTTACGCATATTATCGAATTGCTTACAATAGAAGATCCTCTGAAAAGGCTTTTTTATGAAGTAGAGACATTAAAGGGTAATTGGTCTGTCAGAGAGTTAAAACGACAGATTGGGAGCCTGTTATATGAACGAACCGGGTTATCTCTTGACAAAAAGGGCCTTCTCGAAAATGTGAATAGGAAAGCAGTTCCAATACGGAAAGAGGATATAATAAGGGATCCATACATTTTTGAGTTCCTGGGTCTGGCACAAAAAGATGAAGTGAGTGAAAGCGATCTTGAGACAGCGTTGCTTGATCACCTACAGGAGTTCCTTATGGAGCTCGGTAACGGGTTCTGCTTTGAGGCCAGACAGAAACGGATAACTGTCGATAATGAGCATTTTTACATCGATCTTATCTTTTATCATAGGATACTGAAATGTCATGTCCTGATTGACCTCAAGATCAGAAAGTTCCTTCACACTGATGCCGGGCAGATGAATTTTTATCTGAACTACTACCGAGAGAATGAGATGTATGATGGTGATGATTTACCAATAGGGATATTACTATGCGCTGATAAAGATGAAGCAACCGTAAAATATGCAATCGGAAACATTGATAATAAAGTCTTTGTATCCCGGTATAAAGTAGCTCTACCCTCAGAGAAAGAGTTAGAACAGTTTATCAAGAGAGACAAGAAAGCTCTTGGAATGTAGCCCAGCAGCTTCCTCGCGATCTTCAGCTTTGTGAATTTTTTCTACCGGGAACCTTGCAGTCCCCCTCTCAGGCTTAAAAGGGTGCCTAAGCCAGGGTTTAAGGCAAATACCGGTTTAGCCCACTCCATGAATATCAACAAGAGGTATCAAGCCCATAGAATACTCAGATGGAGCTGAGAGCTTTTTTTTCTTTTATCTGAAAAACCTCTTGTTGTATCTCAGTTAAAAGGAAAAAGTTCTATTTTTGAGATATAGCTTGCAATAATGGGTTGTTTACGACTAGAGTCTACTGAAGAAAAGAGCACTGTTTTGCGGTGTATCTGGCTCCGTGGCGACAGTACAAAATCGGGAGTAGATCGGTATGATTACGGAAGTCGCTACTACGACCCTCAAATAGGACGTACAACTACTCAAGACCCAATGATGGAAAAGTTTTATGGTTTGAGTCCTTATAGCATGTTTCCAAACAATCCACTTCGGTTTACTGATCCAACTGGAATGGAGATAGAAGAAGGAAGTAAAAAAGAATGGGAGAGACAAAAAGCCTATGTTCAAAAGCAAAGAGATAAACTTCAAACTAAATCAGATGGTTTAGGTGCAAAGGCTGAAAAGAAAGGATGGAGTGCTGATAAGTTAGCAAACAAACAAGGTAATTTAGGTGAGAGAATTTCAAGTCTTAATTCAAGTCTTGGTACGATGGGAACTTTAGAAAGCAGCAGCCAAGTTTATAGTTTGTCTCATGCTGCACCAGGAGCAAATGGAGGTCTAACATTAGATACTAAGACAAATACTATAGATATCAGTTTTGGCAGCACAGCTAACTTTGTTCATGAAACTACACATGCAGGGCAATTTGAAACTGGTGACATGGCTTTTGATTCAAAAACAGGGAATACTTTGGCACAAGATGTTTATGACGAAGTATCTGCTTATAAAGCACAATTTGCATATAGTCCTTCTTCGGTATCAGGGTTGACTTCTACTTCTGTGGCAAATTCTTTTGGAGCCATTACGACATCGTGGGTGCAAGGTCTAGCAGGAGGAACACTTTATTCGCCTGGAGGGACTGCAAATACTGGTGTTAGCCCATTAAATATAAATTCGACAAAAGCTGATTTTATGAAAGCCTATCTAGGTAGTGCTGCGATTAAATCATTACCAACAGGCTTTATTTTAAAGAACTCATATCCTAATATTTATTATAAGAAATGAAGAAAACTCTAATCTATATAAGCATTATGATAATGTCACTTTTGTCATGTAAAGCACAAAATATAGGACAAGAAGCAATTTACGGTACTTTTTATAAGCTACAAAAAGGTAAGGATTTTATTACATCCTATACTTTAGAACTGAATGCAGACAGTACATTTACATTGCTTATCAATACTGCTGCAGGAAAACCGCAATGTAATGGGAAATGGGAATTAGTAGATAATGAATTTATCCACCTTAAATGTTATGAAATTACCGATGTAACCGAAGCTTTGTCGAGCGGTTACATGAGTCAAAGAGAACATAAGCTGCAGGTGGTAAATAGGAATAAGATAAAATATAAAGATGTTGTTTTAAAGAGGAAGAAATAATCGGACAATGTTCTTTAGATGAGAAAGCCTGACAAATCCGGGCTTTCTCAGGAAAATGTAAAGGCCCGGTTCGTCCGGGTCTGTCAGAATACCTGCATTCTTACATCATCATGCTACCGGTTTGAAAAATTGGCAGATACATTGAAACCAGTATAAAAGCAACAAGTCCTCCAACAAATATTATAAGAACAGGCTCCAGAATACTGTTAAGAGACTTTATACCTGTTTCAAGCTCCTGTGTGTACTGCGCGGTTAGCTTTTCGTAAACCTCTCCTATCTTATTTACCTCCTCTCCAACCCGTGTCAGGGATACAAGTCTTCTATCAAAGATGCTGAATTGCTGCATTGAATCTGCCAGACTTTTACCAGCTATGATATCATCTTTTATCTTGTCAAGCGCCTGCTCATAGGGATAGAAACCTATCATGTTCCGTATCATAACTACTGAGTCAAGCAACTTAATATCTGAGGATTGAAGAAGATTCATTGTCTGACAGAACCGTATCCTGAATATCAGGCCAGTTATCCTTCCTGCCAATGGCACCCTCATAATAAACCCTGATGCTATCCTTCTGAAAGCAGCCTCTTTCCTTATCAGCCAGCACCCGCCAATCAGTGTGATAAGTATACCGATGAAAATCAGAGTGTACAATCCGAAGGATTCAGAGATGCTGACAATAAACCTGGTAACGGAGGGCAATTCTCCCTGGAACCTGGTGAATATATCACGGAACATCGGTACCACGAACCGCATCATAAAGAGCATACTTAGAAAGGTTGTTGCGACGACAAGAGTCGGGTATGTCAGTGCAGATATAATCTGCTTCCTCTGAACAACGACCCTACAATAGTAACCTGCAAGTTCTCCCACCACTTTCGTCAATGTTCCACTCTCTTCTCCTATCTTAACTGATTGAACATCATAAACAGAGAACATCCCCGCCTGAGCCAATGCTTCATGAAGTGACTTGCCTCCTTTAATAGCCTCATAAACGACCCTATATATTTTCTTATCTGCTTCTCTTCCTACATCCTCGATCAGTACCTCAAAGGCAAAACGAAGATCCATACCGGATGATAACAGGATTGAAAGCTCGTTAAAGAACCTGTTCCTGGTGTTCATTTCGCCAAATAACTTGAGACCACGGAATGTAACCTTCCTCTGCAAAAAGCCGGGAATATGCTGCCTATTACCTGAAGATGGGGTATTCTTAATAAGTATCTTTCTGGTATCTATCTTCATAAATCTGACTATTAAATTCTGTTGTACGGAGATAGGTTCTAGTAACATTTATTGGTAATTCTCTTTTCCCGTCCAGAAGCACGATATTTAGTCCGGTGACAAGATCACCGCTACTTCCAGTACCTGTTACTGACCAGTCACTTATTTCCACGTTCAGTGTATCATTTCTCCTGCCTGCGAACACGATACCTGTTCCGGGCATAATCATTAGTCTCGTTTCACTCCCGTCAGGCAGTAGAAGTATTAAAGACCCATCATCTGTCTGCATAACTGTTTCAGCTCTGAGAAATTCATTCTCAAGTGTTGATATCGCCGTGACAGCACTGGAGGTGAATCGGTAATCTGCCAAGACTCCCTCTGCCATATTGCTAACCACTACAATGAAGACAACAGCGGCTGATATAATTATTGAGCTGACAGCCATTACAATAATTACCTCGGTAAGTGTAAAGGCGGGAACACGGGCTACCTGGTACTTATTAATTTTCTTCTCCGATCGTGGGTTTTTCATAGTTGGAATCCATAAGTTGCCTTGCTTCCTGAATAAGCCTGCCGTTATCTGAATAGGCCCTGACAATTACAACCATTATACTGCAGTCGTCATTGTAACATTCTGTGGTGGTTTCAAGGTAAAAGCTTTCATATTCTATTTTCTCTGTTTGGGATTTGACGTTGAAGGTTTCTTCATTAAATACCCGGGAAATTTCATCCGATACAATGAGCCTGATGGTAATAAGATGTGAACCAGTTACCGAACTCATTATCATAAAAGTCACTAATATTACTGTTGAGATGATCGTCATTGAGACTAAAACCTCAACCAGCGTCGATGCGGGATATCGGGTTCTTATTGAAGCCATTTCAAGATCGTTTTTTTCTCTGCCTTACCAAAAATGTCGACTCCTGCATAAGAATCGGGTAACTCAGTAAGTTCAATCCGATTGTCAAGAAGATGATTCAAATACCATGAACTGGGTGTTTTAAGGTAAAATCCGTCACAGTAAAGGGACCCCTCAATAAAGCCCCCGTGTGATACCTGACCCTGGCAATAAACCAGCCCAATAACTCTGCTGCCGGCCTCTGTTTTTAAATAGCATGGTAATCCTTCACTTTTTAGAATGATATTTCCACTAACAATGCTTCCTTCTCCGATTTTTACAGTGATTGAATCGTGCACCAGGTATTGCTTATTCTCCTGCGATACAGCAAGTACTGAGGGTAAAAGGAGATTGCAGTTCTCTCCAACACAAATTGATCGGTAAGCAAACGCCTGCAGGCTTCCATCAAAGTCATCCCCGATTACTATGTCGCGGGATATGAGCACCACATCTGACAGATACGAGTCTCCATTAACTGTTATAGATGAGTCACTCAGAAAGACAAGCCTGCCTGATGCATCTATCCCTTCAAGAACCCAGTGGTCTGGCCCGGTAATAACAACTGTCGAAAGACCAAAGGGCCTTGAATACCTTTCAGAAATAAAGTCATGCCACAATACAATAGAATCGTTCTTCTGAAAGTACCCCGACAGATAGTCCCTAATGAAGGAGAACACCCCTGGATCAGGTTCGACAAGGTGGTCCTCCGACTTAAATATTCTGCCCCTGGCAATCTCTTTATATTGAAAATGCCGCCCCTCAATTGAAGCTACGCGGGCAGTAGCTGCCGGAAGATAACAATCACCTGACAAACGAGTATCACCACTTAGAGAAAGAAACCTCCCCTTGTCGCTAAGATACAACCCTATGGGCGAAATATCCTCTTTACCTGTTCCGAAAAGGATATTTTTGCTTAGTCTCTCCCTTCCCATAACTGCCTCAACAGTTAGAACCTCAAGCCCACCCCAGTTCATTGTAGTTAATATGACTTCCGACTTACTGTCTTTGTAAAGATCCAGGCCAAAGGTGTCCCCTTCCGGAAAACCCACAAAACCACCGTTCGAATACAAGACAGCTGATGAAATGATATTCCGGTCAAGTTGTCTTCGAGTAATTACTCTTTCGGCAAGTTCCCTCTGAAACGACAGACCTGTAATCACCATACCCGTCACAACCGAAGACAGGAGGATGACCACCATGGCATACATCAAAGCACCGGCCCTAAGCATCGCGACCAGCCTTATCTCTCTTACTGTCTCTCCTTGCTCGGGAATTACTCCCTGAGGCTTTTTCTTTTTCCGGCTTATCATTACTTTTGCCTTTATTCCGGGCAACTACAATCTCCCCTTTTTGCCAGTTTTCCTGACTGATGAGAGCTCCATCTTCGTTCCATATCGACCATACACCATCCTTCAACCCCGAGCTGAATGCGCCTGACACTACAAGCCTGCCATCTGTAAAAGATTGGTAATTCCCATGAAGCAACTTACCCCCGGACCCGCCTATATTACACAAGACCAACCCCTTACCATACCAGTAATACCTTTTGGTATTATCATATTTCACCCTGGGCGAGGCAGATAATACAGTTGCCTTTATTACTGTATCTCCCGATATAACTATGACATCGCGTAAGGGTGTCACACTTTTTGACTGACCATATGCACTGCCGCTATATAATACAGTAACAATGAAGGCGAGATAGTAGATCCCTGTATTCATTTTATAGTTCTGGTTTGATTCTTGAATGCGATTGTAACTGAATCAGTCTCCAGCTTAATGAGAGAAACCTCTTCAGCTATATCTCCCTGATGCATGAGATGAAGTCGGTTCTCAATGGATATTAATGCAAGCTTCGAAGTTCCATCAGTGGAAATGACAGTGCCCTTAAGTGTCACCTTTGGCCAAATTATCTGTTGTACATTCTGAACTACAGTAACCGGCACACCAGAAGAAGAGTTGTTACTTTTCTTTACTCCTTCATGAGTAGATAATCTAAAGGTCATGAATGGATCCCTGTAGTTGAGCAACAAACTGATTGTATCATCCTCAACAATTACATGCGAAGGGGCGGAGGTTCTTACCTGACCAGAAACACCAGGGGGTCTTTGTACGATATTAATAATCCCGTATCCAATAAAAACCCACAATATAATGACTCCGGCTATTAGTGCTTTATTGAGATGCTTCCTGTTCATGCTCCGCGTAATTAATCACGATCGTTTTCTATTTAGGCCACGCTATGAATAAGGTCTGTAAAGTAAAGGATGTGACACTTGATTGATTATAGGCACGTACCCTCCAATGATAGACTCCAGGCGGGAGATTAAGCCTGATAGAATTACTGACAACAGCCGTATCTGCTAAAACCAATACAGGTTTATTAAAATCGAGGCTGATAATCTGAAACTCATATCCACTACAGGATGAAACAGTTTCCCACCAGAAGTCTACAATTGGACCAATAACGGTTGCGCTGTCTGATGGAACAGCCATGTCGATTACTGAACCCGACAGGTCCCGCTCAAAAAAATCTTCACAACCCGATTGCACCAACCAGATTGGAAGGATTGATATCAGACCGATAATTATTAATTTTTTCATATTCAATTGCTTTGAGAGAGGTTTTCAATTGAGATACTGAGTCGCAATTCACTTACTCTGCTTCGCCTATCTGTGTAAAGGAAAAAATCGGCTGAACGGATTTTTCCCGAACTCCTGTCTCTCTCCAGAAAATCGATAAACTTAAGCAGTTCGTAAAATGAGCCGGAACAAGTGAACCGGCTTGTGCGGATAACAAGTTGATCACTTGCTGAGATATTCTCTGCGGGAAATTCAACCAGCTTGACATTGTTCACACCAACATAGGTGGCAACTTTTGAGAGCAATCTCTCATGGCTGCCTGATGTCCAATTCATATCCCATTCTGCAGAACTATCAGATAACTGAATGTACGGCTCAAATTCTGACATTTTCTTTTGAATATCCTTAAGCCATGAAAACCTGGCTGTCAATTCCCTGTTTGTTCTAACTTCGGTAACGGTTTTTTTTATCCCGCACTGATAGATCAGTATTATTAAAACCACGGAAGCTATTAATGCCATCACAAACCTGCCACGGTATGAACTGATAATCTTCATTTGCCTGACATCTTAATTTCAATATTAAAATCTGCAGGATCATTTCCCTGATTTGAATATCCGAGAATTCTGACATCCTCAATCCATTCGAACTCGTTCAGGGACTGTATCCATCTATTCAGGGCAATTCCAGACTCAGTGAAACCGAAAATTTTAATTATTTCATCCGTATAAGTTACATCGGAAACTCCAGGTACTTTTTTGTCCTCCGGTGAAAAGGTCATCCTGGTGATTTTTAATCCGTCAGGGATACTTCCCGCAATTCTGTCTGAGTAATAGGAAATCAATGTCCTTTCGTAGTAGCCGCTGGACGAAAGGTACCTCTCCTTCTGATCAAGAATAGATGCCAGCCTCTCATATCCTTTTATTACCAATGCCTCCCCGGCCAGTTCATTTCTCATTTTTGCATTTGATGTCCTGTGCCTTTCATAAATCAGATAGTTGAGAACAAGAGCTACAAAACAACATATCAGAAAAGGGAGTTTTAACCTTCCTATCATATTCTTATACCGGAACTCCTCGGTCCTGATGCTGAGCAGAGGATAGTCAATCCCCGATTCGGTAATCCCTTGAAAGTGGCATACCGAATTCGCAAATGCAATCATGAAGTCAAGACTTATTTCCTTCCCTTCAACCATAAATGATGATTTCGTGTAATAATCCTCTGTTCTGGTAAAACCTGTTAGAATCCCTCCGGTATATTGAAGCCGATAGCCTGGTATGGTTATTGAACCTTCTAAGTTATCTGTTTCTGCAAGTACTCTACAGGCGAATGGACCAAGTATTATTTGGAATACATAATACCCATTAACCGTCAACTCATCAAGAAGTTCTGCAACCCGGTCCCTGCGGGTGTATGATTTAATCATTGACCCGTCGTTCAAATTGACAGTTTGCTCAACAACATCAGTTTCGCTACTTCTGACGTGCAAATCCCCGATATCATAATCGGCTTTTGACGCTGAATATTGACGATGCAGTACTCCCCTTCCGTCGTATGACAGATACACAGGATACTTTTTATCTGCCACTTTAAGAAAATCTGCCACAGTGTGAAACTGTTCAGCCTTCTCAACACAAATTACTCCTCCCTGTTTCTTTATTCCAACATAATTCAGGATAACACCCCCGTCAGGCTGAAATACAGCTTCAAGGCCGTTGGACCGGTTACCCCTTGTAACGCTTTGTATGAGCCCGACTAAGATCATCTGCCATTAGCTAATTATGGTGGGTTTAATGAAAATGTTAAGCTTAGTCTTCGATTTTTCATCTGTCCTTTGCGAAAAAATCCACTTAATAACAGGTACCCTTGACAAAAAAGGTATTCCTGAACTTGTTTTGTTGTCACGGCTCTCCTCAAGTCCTCCAAGAAGAACCATCTCCCCGTTTGTTACCCTGATCTTCGATTTGAAGGTTCGGGAAACTTTGCCTGGGGGGGCTGTTGTCGAAATCCTTGCTGTAAAATCTGACTGATTTACTTCAATATCAAGAGTAATCTGGTCATCCCCTGATACCACAGGGGTTATTATAACAGATAACTGGGCTTCAACAGGTTTGTAGGTCTGAATCTTGGTCGATTGTGGATTCTGTGTGCCGATGATATTTATCTGTTCTTCAAGATAATACTCAGTTTTACCAATGCTAAGCTCTGTTCTGTGACCGTTAAGAGTCGACAGAATTGGCGTTGATCTAACCTTAAGAATACCCTGGTTTTCCATGGCTCTTATTGATGCATAAAAGGATGGCGTAACATATCCAAGGTTGGCCCATCCAAATCCGTTAAACCTGTTTATTAAATCATTTATTGATTGAGAATTAAGATTCAGATCGACCGATGGAAGTACCTTCCCTGACGAAGGTGGAACCTCTGAGTTTGATAGTCCGGCATTTATGCCTGTGCTTATGGTATATGAGGTATTGTAATCAATTATCATTACCTCAATGGAAACTACCGGGATAAGCTTATCAAGCATCCTGATATATGAACCTGCTTTATTAATCCTGTTCACAGGACCGCTTAGCATTATGCTGTTTTGCTCCCTGAAGACAATTGTCTCAATACCGGCAATGAGGTCTTTGGGAACAACTGCCATCAGGCTGTCAACCGAACGGTATTGGAGTTGAATAACGTCCTGCTCCATAAGCTCCGGAACGTCATTGGCACCAATGACATAAAAACTCTCCCCAAAACTCTTGAAAACATGTCCGGTCCCTGTCAGTATCACCTGAAGCAGGTCAGAAAAGGAGGAGCCTGATACGAAAAGTGTCCTTACTCCGGTAGGTGAGGATGTCAATACATAATTAGTATTGTTCTTTGAAGCTAACTCCTTAATAAGCTCTGTTACCGGGGCATCGACTGCAAATACCTTTAGACTGTCACGCCCAAGCTGAGTAACAGTTAAGTTATAGGTACCCGTAGTTTCCTGCCTGGCAGCCTGTTGTCCGGGGGCTGGTCTCTGTACTGAATTCGACAGAACCTCTGGCCTTTCAGCTGGTTTTTTCTCAACCAGAATGCTCCCGTCATCAGTCTTCCGCGTAATAAGATTGTTCGCATATGCAATCTTCTCAAGTGCATTGTCAACACTCAGACCCGACAGGTAAGCTTTTATCTTTTGGTCAGCAGTACCTGTTCCGGGTATTACATTTACACCAGTTGTCAGGGTTAGTTGTTTTGCAAGTGTACCAAGCATTGCATCATCACAGTCAACAGTCAGAAGCGCCGTGACAGTATCAAAATCTACTTTTATCCTTGGTGGTTCCGTTTTGGCTTCAGGAGGGGCTAGAATTATAATGTTACCTATTACCGACAGGCGCAGGCCGTACCTTTCACATAGAAACAAAAGCACATCCGATGCTTTAACATCAACGAAATTGTTAATTACCTGAAAGTTTAATGTAGGGTCAATGCTGATGTTAAGTCCCGTAGTACCTGCAACAGCTCGAACAAGCTCTCCAATGGGCGTGCCTGAGACTGAGATGTTTACCCTTCCTGAAAGGGCGGGAATCTCTGTCTCAAGATTACGTATGATCTGCATCAGTGAATCACTGCGCAGGGGCTGTATATTGCTCAGCGGCTGGCCTTTAGTAATGCAGGCTGAGAACAATGAGACTGTCAGCCAGGCCAATAGTCTTAACCGCAATCTTGCTTTTGCTGCTACTTTGTAATGGCCGTTCTTCATAAATCTGATAAAATAAGTGGTGATACCTCTTCCAATGATGTAAGACCATCAGCAAAAAGCCTTAATGCGCTCTCCTTCAAAGTCTTTACCTTTCCATTCTTGCGCCATTCAGCTATATCAGTATCACCCGTTCTGATTCTCCCTCTTAATTCTTCATCCATTCCTATCACCTCAAAAAGAGCGATTCGTCCGCTGTACCCTGTATGTCTGCATTTGTCACAGCCCACAGGCAAATAATGTTCACTTACTTCCTTTATTTCAACTGCCAAACGCGGATAGGCTGAAGAGTTGAGTACCTCAACCTGCCGGCAATACGGGCAAAGCTTCCTTACAAGCCGCTGGGCAATTGCCGTATTGAGTGTCTCAGCTATCAGAAAAGCCGGCACCCCCATATCTGTTAATCTTGTAACAATCCCCCAGGCTGAATTGGTATGAATTGTCGATAAAACAAGGTGACCGGTGAGTGACGCCCTTATGGCCATTTCGGCAGTTTCACCATCGCGTATCTCACCAAGCATTATTATATCCGGATCCTGTCGAAGAAAGGTCCTCAGGGCACGGGCATAATTCAATCCGATGTTGTCTCTTAATTGAACCTGATTAATTCCGTCAATTGTATACTCAATCGGGTCTTCAATGGTAAGTATATTTACATCTTTCCTGTTTAGCAGGCTTAACGTGGCATAAAGTGTTGTGGTTTTTCCTGAACCTGTAGGACCACTGATAAGTATTATCCCTGATGGTTTTCTTATTCCTTCAAGGTAAACGGGTAACTGGTATTTATCAAATCCAATCTCATTTAAGTTGATGTTTAGCCCCGACTTTCTCAGAAGCCTCAATACCAGTTTCTCTCCATACATCGTGGGTAAAACCGATACTCGTATATCATGTGAATCTATTGATGATCTGTATAATAACCTCCCATCCTGCGGTAACCGCTTCTCTGCAATATCGAGGTTGGCTGATATTTTAATTTTGTTTACCAGCGTAGGATACTCTTCCGATCTAACATGATACCTCTCTTCAAGCCGGCCATCAATCCTGAACCTTATACGGCCGGTTGATTCAGATATCTCTATGTGGATATCGCTGCTTCCGAATTCATTTGCCGTCTTCAGTATCTCATCGAGGAAATCTCCCTTTTTCAGCAGAACAGATTTCTTTGTTTCCTTAAGGGTTTTGGAATAGTATCGTGATAGCGTCCGGTTTATTGATAAAGGAGACTCAGGTATAAGAACAATCTTCTTGCCAAGCAACAGTTCAAGTTCCTCCTTTACATCATCGGCAGCTGTCTCCTCTATACAAAAAAACTCCGCTGTAGTACAGTTTATTCTCCGTGGAACAATCTTATAATGCCAGGCCTGTTCCACTGAAAGAATGTTAAGTAACTCAACCGGTATAGTTATGTAACTATCCTGCATAAAAAACTAGTTATTAAGCTGTCATCAAACCTGTTAAACGAGTGAGAGCATCTGTCAACCACAATTGTAATAATCAGAACCGCTGATGTAAGTCCCGCAAGAGGTACAGAGTTTTCATGCAGAGAAAATATCCTGTTAACCAACAACCAGACAACCAATGAAGTAATGAGGGTGAATATGTAGAAAAAGACAAAATTCAATATGGAAAAGCAGAAGGTCGTAATCAGGAAAAGCAAAAGGTCGCCTGACCCGATCGAAACATTTATAATTGACGAAATAGGCCGGCCCTTAACCAGGTAATAAAATGTCAGTATAACCCCCTGAATAGCCAGGAAGGCGTTATTTCTGAGTACCATCCCTGATACTTCCGCAATACCCTGTGCAAAAAGAGCCTCGACAACCAGAGCAATGAACAGGATAATAAGTGGTGACCAGTGAATCGACCGCGACCTGAAGTCCTGAAAAAAAAGGACAACAAGCGATATTACTGATATGGAACTCGTTATTATCAATTGCTCAATCGTTAATGGTTTCTACCAGGTTCCGGTTCTCATCAATCTCCCAGACATTAAATAACCCGTCTCCATCGAAATCCACCACAGAAGTAGCTCTTCCCTTAAAACTGGCCGGAGTGGCCTCAATAATTTCGACCAGATAATTTGCGGTCCCACCATCGGTTGTGAGTTTTTGCTGCTCAAATCCCAATTCTGCCAAATCAGAACTGTACCTCGAATGGATATAAAAATGGTTCTTTTGAAGTGTCTGAAGATGTGTTAGCTGAAGTTTTGCTTCAGTACTTTTTGCCCTCGCTATCAGAGGCATCAGGCTTGGAAGGGCCAACAACACCAGAATACCAATGATAATTAGTACCACCAGTAGTTCCGTAAGAGTAAATGCTTTGACATATTGCCGTTTAATTAGTTCCATCTCTATCAATTTGTTTGTTACGATACATACTTCCACCAAAAAACCACCTATCATTTACCACATTGCGTATCCTGATACATAGGATTATCTTTTTGAACTTCTTTTCGTAGAACGGATCAAGCTTCCGAGCCCTGTTTAATAGTTCGGTTGCTCTTTCGATCTGTCCAACCCTTAGGTAAGTTAGTGCAGTTTCCCATTGCACCCAAGAGTAATAAAAGTTGTTTTCACCAATCATTTCAAAGAACCTGATAGCTTCATCATAATCACCTGTCTTCTGAAAGGAGACAGCAACGGCGAGCTTAATTTTTGTATCATTACATATTGAGTCATTTAATGATCGGGCATACGTTGCCACCTGATTAAATTCACCTGAATAAAACAACATCAATATCTGTGCGCAGTCTAACCTGCTTTCATCAGGTCCCCATCCTCCCCTTGAAACTGAGAAGGGGATTCCTTGATGATACTTTTCAAATAAATTTTCATTTGAACAGTGGGCAATGACTATTTCATGAAATGCCGTTGTGATAACTATAACAAGTGCAATGGCTGCGGCGGCCATGAGCCTTTTGCCGAAGTTTTTTCTCTTTTTACTGATGGTATATCTGTCGGCAACCATTGGTATATCTGACACAAGATCCAACCTATCCGGCAGAATTTCTCCGGTTATGCTGTCAATCCCATAAAATAAATCGAGTATCCCCAAGATTCCCTCCCCAAAGTGATCCATGAGATGACCCTCCTTCAAATCCTCCGACTGTTCCTTAGCCACCTCCAGTAACTCAAGCACATTTACGAATTCAGACAGTAGTTCATTGTTAAAGAACAAGTCCCTCTCAAATTGGGATGACTCCTCACTACTCAGATTCCCATTCAGATAATCCACAATATAGTCCCAGTATTTCATCACAAAAACCTTGAGAGTTCTTAAAATTATTTGAATGCTCTTTTATTTTTATTTTGCAGTTTCTCTTAAAGTCGGCCATTGATTGCTTGTTTATAAATCCCATTCTCGACTGGAGCCTATTGCCGGTATTGCCTTTACAGATCAACATAAACATTTCTCTTCTTTTTGGCCCAAGCTTGCGAAGAGTTGATTGAAGCTCTTTCCTCTTAAGCATCTTCTCTTCGTATTCTATCAGTTTATCAGGACATTCTCCTTCCGATGAATGCAACAAATACTCTATTTCAGCTTCCTTAACCTTTTTACGCCACCTGCATATTTCATGTATTCTCATTTTGCAGCAACTGTGCAAGAATGTTGTAAAGCTGCAGGTAAGGGTCAGGTTCTTCTCAGATATGCGTATTGTCAGATGAAGCATCACGTCATTAACAACGTCTTCAATCTCGAGAAAACTGATATTCTTTCTTTTCAGGTATTTCCTCAGGGATGCTACACATTCATTGTAAACACACTCTATGCTTTTACCTCCATGTCTACTGATGAATTCTTCAATTTCACCACTAACCATTAAATTCACTAATTATCAGACTCTTAAATGTAATAACCATATTTCTTTTGGAAAGATGCTTTAAAGCATCAATTATCATCAGAAAAAGAAAGATCCATTTCCCCTTACTGGTAATTCCTTTCCATAAGTATTGAACCGTCCTCCTTCCAGTAACGCCAGAGACCTGACGGTTTGCCATTCAGGGTCATACCCTCCGATTTCTTCCCGCCGTTCTCGTGCCAGCGTATACTTTCCCCATGAGCCATACCCATGGAATACATGCTACTTGCGCTGATCTGCCCGTTCGGGTACCACGACTTAACAGTGCCATTAAATAGCCCCATGTGATATTCAATCTCCCTTTTAGGGTTGCCATCCTCAAAATACCATTTCCATTTACCAGTTTTGGCACCCCCGGCAAATGTGGCAGTTAGTTCAAGCTTCGTTCTCAGCGAATCGTAATAGACCCGGTATGAACCATCCGGGAGGTCTCCCCTGAGTTCATAGGTTTTCAGATCCTGAAAATAGGACTTGTCAAACCTTGAGATTTCAACCACCTGCGCTATTGAGAAAATACCCGGCAGCAGAAAACCAAATAGAATCAATGACCTTTTCATAATTAAGTGTTTTTGTTATTCAACTCTTAATGACAGAAATGGTCAAAAAATAGAAGGAAATTGAAGGAAATTTTTATTTTATTTTTTATCTATCAGATTATCAGGCTATATGAATGCCATATTTTTCACCATTTTCACGACAGGCAATAAGAAAAAAATCTGTTCTGACAGTCAAGATGGAGGAATACAAGTTTCCAAACAAACACTTCTCTGTCTGAAGGCTGACAATACATTTACCTGATGATTTAATCTTAATGGGGGACCTTTTTCAGCCGGCTGCTGAAAACCAGGAAGAGAAAAAAGAAAAAAACCACATCTATTAATCAGCATCAAATCAGATTGATAGATCCGTGCTTGAAATTTTTCTGCGAATTTTTCTCTATAAACGGCCCGATTCTGTCTTTAATGGTTGGAAATAAACAAAAATGATATGGGTAATTCATTCAAGAGATTTGCAACTGCAATTTTCATTGTGAGCCTGACACTGGTAATTGAGGCTCAGAATAGTTTAACCTGGCCGGTGCGTCATTCGATGCCCGATAATCAGGTTGTTATTCCTGAAGTTGGACCGACTGGTGCAGCTATCATCACCATACCATTATGGGATATAGAGGCGCGGGGTATTTCCATTCCTGTGTCGTTGAATTACTCCACGGCAGGTATACGAGTTAATGATATAGCCGGGCCGTCGGGTCTGGGGTGGTCTCTTATTACCGGACCCTCAATAAGCCGTATGGTAAACGGACTTGCCGATGAATCGGGCGAGGCAGACCCGGGTCATGACTGGTTCTCACTCGATCCGTTGTCAATATCCTGCAGGCTTGATTCTTTACGGAATTACTTTGAAGAAGCCTGGGATTTTGGGCCCGACATTTTCTCATTTTCACTACCTGGAGCATCCGGTTCGTTCCTGTTTGACAATTCCGGAGGGATTCACTTTACTAATCCTCACACCTCTTCAATATATGTTGATTGGTATAAGTATGACCCTTTATTTGGTTACTGTCCCGGATTTTCGGCAATCGATAATCAGGGAAATACAATCATTTTCAGGGCTACCGAAACGACATCAACAACGACAAATAAGGATTCCATTAACAACCACAGCGGCGATGGACTCGAATTCCTTGCTCCACGGAACTCGACATTTGACGGAGAGAGAGTGACCGCATGGGGTCCGTCGCTTATAATAACCTCTGCCGGTGATACAATCAGTTATTCATATTCACAATACTCATTCACGGCAGAAGAATACCTTGTTGCCACCTCATATTCTTCTTACTATAAGGAAGAAGAGCTACAGGAAGAATACTGGAGAACCTCTACGGAAGAAAGCTTCAATATTCTACTGGTGGATACTATCACCACTCCTGATATAATAGTTGTATTTGTGTATGGCTATGATGAGCTTCTTTCAACCTTTAAAAGCAAACTGACAAGTATTGAAATTCTTGACAGATACTCTGATGAGCGGATCGCATACTACACTTTCGGCCATGGAAAATACCCGGGAGACCCCAGGCTCAGGCTCGATTCAATTAATGTCAGCGGACCATCGACCGGAGGTGAACCGGTAACATATTCATTTCAATATACCGCGGATTCTCTTTATACTGCCGGCCATTACGGACAGGATTACTATGGCTACCATAACAAGAACCTGATAGAACACATGCTGCCTGTCCTGTCACTCCAGTACCAATATGGAGATCTGAGTAATGACTTTCAATACGAAGTGGCAGACAGGAATATAGATGCGGACAGGATTAAAACAGGAGTCCTTGAAAAGATAATATACCCTGCAGGGGGCAGCCTTGAGATGGCTTACGAACCCAACTCTGACACCATAAGCGCCGGGAATATCAGACAGGCACCGGGACTGAGGGTTAGTTCAATAAAAGCCAGAAACGCTGAAGATGCTGCAATATATGAACAGAGGTATTATTACACCGGCCTGAACGGTTTCTATATTCTGACAGACCCGTATTTATATAATCCAAACGGCGTTTTCTTCAGGTACTACTCTCACGAAGGGGGAGACCCGGAGCCATATGTTACCGATATCACAAATACCTCCACCCCTGTTGCAAGGAAACTTTATGGATTGCCCGGCGGGTTCTGCTATGAGACAGTAACCCGGCTGGCTATTGATCCGGAATCCGCTGACACCATACACCGTACTGTAGAAAATTATACAACCACCAATTCTCTCAGATCGAACAGGCCTGAACTAACATCAAGGTCCTTCTGGGACAGTGAAGGAAGGAAAGTGATGCAAGAGGACTATTCATACCTGTTATACACTGATACAACACTTTATGGGCTAATTCATGGAGCATCATATATCTTCAATGATTCCTTATATGAGTGTGGCACCACCTGGGTTTATTCATATCCGGGGAATGCAAAGATGTTTTATGCCATGCAGACAATCCCATATTATCTGAATGCAAGAATGCTTAGCGAACTTTTAACGAAAAACTACTCTTACCATACTGTTACAGGTGATTCCCTTATATCAAAAATACATGTTGAATATGATTATTGTGAAACACTGCCCCTGGTTTCATCACTTACAACCAGTCATTACGCCCATTTGCAGGCTCAGCCTCACTTAGTTGAGTTGAAGCAGTTCAGATATCCTTTCGATTATGCAGGTACTGTAGACGTTGCGTCTACTCTTGTGAATAACAATATACTGGCCCGGGCCCTTGATTCAAGGAGCTATCTCAACGGCCATCTGACGGAGGCGAAAACCTTCAGTTTTACAGAGACAGGCCAGCCTGATTATGAGTACAGGTATACAGGCGCCAACGATACCATTTCATGGGCCAGTGACAGTCTGCTTCAGAAAGGATTTACCATGGAGTTGAGAATAGATTATGACACTTTGGGTAACCCTGTAAAAGCAAGCACAGTCAATGGTGAAAATGTAACCCTTTGGGGCTACGGCAACCGGTATCCGATTGCTGAGATTACCGGTGCCGATACCGGCCAGGTTTTCTATACCGGCTTTGAGCGCAATACCTCAGCAACAAGAGACGCATCACTTAGTCGTACAGGTGAATATTACCTGATACTTTCCGGTTCATATCAGTGTCCGGCAGGACTGCTACCGGGGAATTATATCATGACATACTACTGGCGTTCATCCTCTTCCTCACCATGGGAGTTGATTACTGAGAACATCCAACTCCAGCAGAGCCAGTATGCGTCGACTAACAAAACGACCGGCCACATTGACGACCTTCGAATTTACCCTCCTGGTAGCAGAATTACCACTTACACCTGGAAACCCTGCCTGGGAAAAACCTCCGAGACCGACACCAATGGCACAACAGTTTTCTATGAGTACGACAGCCATGGACGGTTATTCAGGGTTCTCGATAACCGCGGGAATATACAGAGAACCATATTATACAACAACGGAAGGTAACCAAATCACAAGCGCGATGAGAACTAAAGCAATTATACATAAACTGGTCTTAATCTGCCTTTTCACACTGCTGGCAGGTACCGTCTCCTTTTATGAGCCCGAATGCGAGGACTATGTAATTGATTATGTTTCGGAGTCGGAGTTTTACTTTGACGCACAGGGATGTGATTACTGTGAGGGGGGCTTTGTGGTAATTACAGCCGAGATGGCCCAGAGTTGCGTCCCCACCGAGTTCGAATATGAATGGGTCGGGTTGATCGATCTTGATGACGAAATCAATGAGGACTGGTACCAGGTCTGGTGCGATGAAAACACAAGCACCGAACCCAGGGAAGCATACCTGTATCTCACCCCATCAGACGTACTCTATATTTATCAGGAGGGGGCCTGCGAGCCGGCAGCGACACCGGGGGCTATCAGCGGTAGTACTACAGTATGCTCCGGCTCATCATATAACTATTCAATCTCATCGGTTTCCGGAGCAACCGGTTATGATTGGGTTGTTCCTTACGGGTGGACTATTAATTCCGGGGCCGGAACCACAAGCATCAATGTTACGGCACAAGGTTCCGGAGCCGGTTATGTCGTTCAGGTCTGGGCATATAATGACTGTGGCAGCAGCGAAACCGAATCTTATCTTGAGGTCTCTGTATCGGCAAGTGTTTCCATAACCCAGGATCCGGCCTCACAACAGAAATGCCCGGGTGAAAATGTTACATTCTCTGTTACGGCAACGCCAACAGGATTAACCTACCAGTGGCAGAAGAACGAAGTAAACATACAGGGCGCCACTTCGTCGCAATACACAATCCAGAACCTCACCTCTGCCGATGCGGGCAGCTACAGGGCTGTGGTTACCGGCACCTGCAGCAATGTAACATCGCAGAGTGCTACACTCACGGTTAACGAGTCGGTCAGCATAACAACCCAGCCCCAGGGCAAAACAGTTTTGCCAGGTAATCAGGCACAGTTTTCGGTGGTTGCTGCGGGAACCGGACTCTCATACCAATGGCAGAAAAACCAGGTTGACATCCCGGGAGCCACATCTTCAACCTATACCATCAACGCCACGGAATCAGGTCATCAGGGCAGTTACAGGGTTATTGTTACAGGCACCTGTGGAAGCCTTACTTCGCAGTCTGCCGTACTGACTCTTCATTCCGACAGCCTTGAGTTATCTGACACGATTGCTTATATGATGGTCTCAGAACCTTTGAAGGTGATTCATGCCGATTCAGCCTGCGAAGTCTTATCACCGGGCGATCTCAGGCACCAGGTACAATATTTCGATGGGGCCGGCAGGGCATCGCAGACGATAATGGTAGGAGCCTCCCCATCGGGGAATGATGTAGTTCAGCACCACTCATACGATTACCGTGGGCGCGAAGCGGTTAAATACCTTCCATTCACGGTTCAGTCCAATAACGGAGCCCTGGTTTCCGATGCCGTAACCACGCAGGCGGGTTTTTATAACACCCTCTATACGGGTGAAGGGTCGTATGCAAAGTCTGTTACAACCTATGAGGAGTCTCCTCTGGGAAGGACAACCTCACAGCTTTCTCCGGGTTCAGCATGGCAGACGCAGAATCAGGAAAAAGGGTTCAGATATGATTACTATTCCAATATAGCAGAAGAGGTTATAAGGTTTGTAACAGATGGCGATGAAGTCAACAGGGATGGTTTCTATTCTGAAGGGTCGCTGGGTAAGATAACAATAACAGACTCAAACCACGATGCCATCAGCAGCTCTCTGTTACACTCAAGGGTTGAGTTCTACGACCACATGCAGAAGCTTATCCTCTCGCGTACCTGGGTCGAGGGATCATCAGGAGTTGACACCCTCGATACCTATTATGTTTACGATATCAGGGGCCGCCTGAGGTACGTCTTCACACCCGAGGCAGTATCACGTCTTGGATCAGTGACGGTTTTCACCCCCGACAGTTCACTTGTCAGGAACCTGTGCTACTTCTATAAGT
>JAVEWX010000236.1:0-3530 GCA_034004335.1 Bacteroidales bacterium
TATCTGACAAGAAATTATCTTGTCTTCTCCCGCTACACGATTGGAAGAAGTCTGCATTTCGGCAATTATGACGGACAGGAAAAGCTGAACATAATGTCTCACACAATAAGCCTCGGCTTCGCCCTCGACATAAGCCACAGAAGGAACTGACCTGTAAAACAACCCGATAACAATGAAAAGAATACATCATATCATGAAGAAGCTGATCTTTGCCGTTTTGTTTGTTTTTGGTTTCATCAGACTAAGCGGCCAGACGCAGGGTATTAATTACCAGGCTGTAATCATCGACAAGAATCCTCAGGAGATCCCCGGCAGAGATATTTCGGGGAATTTCATCCCAAACCAGCCTGTAGTGTTCAGGTTTTCGGTCCTCGACGCTGCAGGAACGATAGAATACCAGGAAGAACAGGCGACGGTCACAGACATGTACGGGATGGTTAACCTTGTAATAGGGCTGGGAACTCCCACGGTTTCAAGTCCCGCAACTTTCAGCGACATCGACTGGAACGGCACACCGAAGTCACTCAAAGTAGATCTGAGCCTCAGCGACACGGATATTTTCTTTTTTGATTTCAGCCTTGATGAACTTACATATGTACCCTATGCTTTTCACAGGAATATCACGGCTACAGGTTCGCTGATCGTCGATGGCATGACAAACCTTAAATCCAGGCTCGACGTGAGCGGGGGCAGTCCTGCCTTTTTATCGGGCACTCTCGACGTAAAGGAAAAAACAACCCTCGATGATGTACTGACTGTTAATGCAGCGAGTAAGCTCAAAGGGCAGGTAACCATCAACCCTGGAATTGAATCTCCGGGCAACAAATCGAACTATGATTCCTATCCTCTTCGCGTTGAAGGAGGAACCCAGGGGATAGCAATTAAAATAGACGGCACAAGAAGCAGCGATAATTATTTTGTCACATTCTGGGACGATGAGAAGATACAGGGGCGCATTGAAGGACAGACACTTGGCGAACTCGACGATGATCCGGAATATTTCTTTGAGAACTTCCTGCTGGCAAACAGTGTTTTCAATGCAGGTGTCGATGTAACAACTTCGATTGCTGACCTGGCTGCTGCTTCATCCTCTTCGACGGTATGCGCAGGTCTGGGGGCATGTGTAACTTCACCCGTACCGTCACTTATTGTTGCTGCTGCTGCCAAGGTGGGACTTGCTTCGGCAAACCTTGCACTGGCTATTGCTGAACAGGTTATATACAATGAATCTATCCGCAGTAACATAGGAGTGACATATCAGTCAGGGTCGGGCGACTATGCCGAATGGCTGCCTAAAGCAGACCGGAATGAGAAGTTCTCCCCCGGAGATATTGTCGGGGTAAAGGGCGGATATATATCAAAATCGACAGCCGGTGCTGATCATTTCATGGTCATCTCGCATTCACCGATCATCCTCGGGAACATGCCCGGTGAAGCTGATATGGGTGATTATGAGAAAGTTGCTTTTATGGGACAGGTCCCCGCCAAAGTATCCGGAAAAGCAAGTCCGGGAGATTTCATCCTTCCTTCAGGCAGGAACGACGGAACGGGTGTTGCCGTTTCTCCTGAAAACACAGAACCCGGCCAGTACAGCAAAATAGTAGGTGTGGCCTGGTCAGAAACGCTATCCGGGAGAGCCGGATTTGTAAATACGGCTGTAGGTATCAATGCCAACATACCTGCCCGCCTCGGGGCATTGAACGAAGAAAGGATAAAAGAGCAGGAAGCCGAAATAAATGACCTGAAAACTCAAATCGGAAAGATGAACGATATCCTTGTTAAAACAATCCCGGAATACGCAGCCCTCATGGAAAAAGAAGAAAGTGGTGAAGCAGCAAAACCGGAACAGGCTCTCGCCTCTGCCGGTCCCACCGCAGAGGATCAGAGAACTGTTGTTTACCACGAAATAACGGCGTCCCAGCTTATCACCGGACTGAATATGGCTGAAAACATTCTTCGCGAAAAGGGAGTTGATACCAGTGAGAATCCTTTTTTCAATAAGATAAAAACAGATCCCGGATACAGGGATTCCTTCATCAACAGCACCCTGGCAATATTAAAGACGGAAATGGATAAAAACTATAATGCCGATGTTGCCTCCGGAGCAAAGGTTATAAGGTTCTGAACCTGTCTTTAAAAAAGTAAAATCCCATGAAGAAATTTAATACACTCACGGTAATTCTTGGAACGATAATGTTTCTCTTCTGCACCTGCGACAAGGAAGAAAAGATCTTTCCCCCGGGCATAATTACTGCTTCGGTGGATGAGATAACGGGTACCTCGGCAAGGGTCGGCGGGAGGATTTCTGACAACGGGGGGGCTGAAATAACTGAATGCGGCGTTTTCTGGGGTACTTCATCCGCTCCCCAGAATTCCGGAACAAAAACAGAGGCTGATGCCGTTGATGCCACCTTTTATGAAACCCTTTCGGGATTATCTCCGGGCGTAAAGTACTATGTAACTGCATACGCTATAAACCCGGCCGGCACCTCGTACGGCGACGAAACCTTCTTCACCACCCAGATAAACCTGCCGGTGGTTACGACGTCGGCGGTGTCGGAGCTTACCTCAACAACAGCACGTGTCGGAGGCCTTGTAAATGACGACGGTGGTTTCGGGATAACACAGAGAGGTATCTACTGGGGCACTGACCCTGATCCGCGTCTGACAGGGACCAGGCTGGAACTGGGCAGCGGAGATGGTGAATTCTCCACAACGCTTACCGGACTAAGCAGGGAATTTACATATTATGTTCAGGCCTTTGCGACCAATATCAAGGGGACATCATACGGAGGAGAAATAAGCTTTGTAACAGAACCGGGGCTTGCGACAATAGTCACCTCGACGCCTTATGATATTACTCCCTTTTCGGCAACTGTGGGAGGAAACATAAGCTCCGACGGAGGGATCGGGGTAACTGAAAGAGGAGTCTTCTGGGGAAGGTCGCCTGATCCTGTAACAACAGGCATTAAATTACAGATGGGAACAGGGACAGGCAGTTTCGAAACAGTTATCGACACCCTAAGCCCTGCAGTAACATATTACCTGCAAGCCTATGCAGTGAATCTGGTGGGCACTTCCCGGGGCGAAGAAAAACAATTTACAACAAAAGGTTCTCTGCCCGTGATCAGCAAGACTTTCATAACGGACCTTACACAGACAAGTGCTGTCCTGAATATTACCCTTGGTAAAGGGGACCTGCCATCTCTTCTTTCGGTCGATTATGGGATAACCGTTGCTTATGGCAGTTCTACTATTCCCCTGAACATTCCGGAAATAAAGGCCGATACAACAATAAAGATCACCATCGACGGACTTCAGTCACTGACATACTATCACTACAGGGCCATGGTCAGTAATGATCTGGGAACAGTATACAGTTCTGATGCGGAATTCAGAACGGTCATAACCGGGAAAGAGGGTACTGTAACCGACGTTGAAGGAAATCTCTACAACACGATAGGGATAGGTTACCAGGAGTGGATGACCCGGAATCTTAAGTCGGTTCTTTATAACGACGGCACTCCTGT
>JAVEWX010000237.1:0-3464 GCA_034004335.1 Bacteroidales bacterium
CTTATGACTCTCATAAAATACGGCTTTATCCAAACCGGCCAGATAGACGACATGGACGAATACTATTCCTACAAATTAAAACAGTAATGGCATCAATAAATACCGGGTTCAGCAAGGAACTATCAAAATTTGGCGCATTTGACTTCAACGCATGCTACAATTGCGGTACATGCACGGCAGTCTGTTCACTCTCTACCGAGGAGGATTCATTCCCCCGCGAGATGATAAGGTACAGCGTACTTGGACTGGAAGATGACATTAAAAGTTCACTAAAGCCCTGGCTTTGCTATTACTGCGGTACCTGTACAACGCACTGTCCCCAGGAGGCAGAACCGGGCGAACTGATGATGTCTCTCAGAAGATGGCTTACATCGGTCTATGACTGGACCGGTCTGTCAGGACTGCTATACCGCTCACTGCCTGCAGCCATTATTGCAATGACTCTGACAGCCCTGGCTGTGATAGCCTATGCCTTCTACAGTAATCTCGAGCTTGAGAAGATCATGCATACAGGTCATATATTCGAGATGGTTGCTATCGCCTCTGTCTTTGCGATCATACTCCTCCCAAACCTGATTCGCATGTGGAACTTTATCATTCTCAAGCCAGGGATCAGGGTACCGTTTAAAAACTATGTAACCGGGTTGCGAGACCTGATAGTGCATATGTTCACGCAGAAGCGAACCCTTGGATGTGACGACAGCCAGGTGAGATGGTTTGAACACATGATCCTCGTGTTCGGATACCTGGGATTGCTCTTTACCACCGTCTTTCTCAACTGGTTTTCAAGCAAAAGCGCTTTTGTCATAGTTCTCGGATATGTGGTCAGCATTATCATCTTCACTGTCACTGTGATCTTTGTAGGTGAACGCATCTCACAAAAACGAGAATCAACCAGGAAGTCACAACCTTCTGACTGGATGTTCGTTGCATGGCTCTTCATGATGGGACTGTCAGCCTTTGCCGTGAGATTGTTTATTGATCTGGATATCCTTCAGAATAACATCTGGCTTTACCTGGTCCACATGATCATACTGGTGCAGTGGGCTCTTGTGATTGTTCCGTTCGGCAAATGGACTCATTTTCTCTACCGTTCCTTCGCAATGTATTTTGATGCGATAAGGAAAAGCTGAATTAGTTGCTAAATTTGGGGTACTCTTTTTTTCCCGCAAGTCTAAAATGAACCTGCGGTGAAAGTAATTGCATCATGCCGAACAGGAGAAGGTACAGGAGAATTGACGGTCCACCAAGGATGGAGGGATACAAACCTTTCGGCGTGCCCATGAGGGAGCTGGAATCTGTTGTCATGTCAATTGAGGAGTACGAGGCATTGCGTCTGGCTGACTACGAAAACCTTACCCATGAGGAGGCAGCAAAGAAGATGAACATCTCCCGCCCTACATTTACAAGGCTCTACGACAAGGCCCGCAAGAACGTTGCCAAAGCCTTCGTCGAGGGAAAAGCCATACTCATGCAGGGTGGTACATTTATTTCCGGAGAGTATTGGTACAGGTGCAACAGCTGCCATGAAACCATAGTCTCACCCACCCCCGAGGAAAACTGTGAAAAGTGCAGTTCTGATGACATTATCAGAATTGACGGGCAGGACAGGAATTCACCAGATCATTCTGAACCCGGGAAATGAAAATATTAGTCCTTACCGAAAATAATGCCGGCCAGCTTACCTCGGCTGAACACGGCCTTTCATACCTGATCGAAACTGACGGAAAAAGAATCCTCTTTGATACAGGTCAGAGCGACCTCTTCCTGAAAAATGCCGCCATAATGGGAGTCAGCCTGGAAGGTATTGACATGATTGTGCTGAGTCACGGACACTATGATCACGGGAACGGACTGGAATATCTCAACGGCGGCACCCTGCTCTGCCACCCCGGCTCCTTCATCAGGCGATACAGGAAAAGCGACCATTCATATATCGGTTTAAAAAACTCGAGGGAAGAACTTGCCCGTAAATTCAAACTGATCACATCGCGTGAACCATTACGCATCTCAGAATCGATCGTTTTTGCCGGGGAGATACCAAGAACTTCACCGTTTGAGTCAAAACTGACATCGTTCGTGCTGGAAGACGGCACCCCCGATTTCGTTACTGACGACAGTGCGCTGATCATTACACTCCCCCATGGGCTGTTTATTATTACCGGTTGCGGACATGCCGGGATTGTAAACACGATTGAACATGCATCCGCAATTACCGGGATTGATAAGATCTACGGCATTATGGGCGGATTCCATCTCAGGGAAGAGGACCACCAGGCAATCGAAACAGTTAATTATCTGAAGAATAAAAAGGTCGGGCACGTAATCCCCTCGCACTGCACATCAGGAGCAGCACTTGCCAGATTCCGTACCACATTTGATTCCAGGCCCGTCGGAACAGGAGATACCCTCTCATTCTGAAATCCGGGGTAATAATCATTCCGGTATTTTCTCAAAAAAACATTATTGAAGTGAACATATGTTCATTTAATTTATTATATTTGATGTTGAAAGATTATTATGTCTAACTTAAAAAGTTTGAATTTATGCCATTAGGAGATCGTACCGGACCTTCGGGAATGGGTCCCGGAACCGGAAGAGCAATGGGTTATTGCTATGGATATGATTCACCCGGATATACAAAAGGTCAGGGTAGAGGAATGGGCCGTGGAGGCTGGTCAGGCTACGGCAGGGGCATGGGTCGAGGCCGCGGCTTCATGGCAGGAAGAGGTCAGGGTTTCATTTCGGGCAGAGGCCGGGACTTCTACGGCCAGGGATTTGCTCCTGGATTTGCAAATGAAATGCCGGCCATGAATAAGGATGAGGAGATCAAGATGCTGAAATCGCAGATCGAATACCATGCCGACGAGCAGAAAAACATCGAAAAACGGCTCAAGGAGCTGGGCAAAGAGTAGCGGAACACTCCCGGTGTAGCCGGAAGGAAAGAATTTTATGCGATCAGTTTAAGATCAGTTCTTTCAGTGCCGGAAGATCAGCATATCTTAAGGTATGCCGGGTTTTCCGGCACTTTCAGTTTCCTGCCGTTAAGCCCGTCATACTTCGTTTCAGGGTTATAACTGATCCCCAGTTTATCGAGCAGCGGTTCCACGGCCACCTCATGGGTCTGCAAACCTATATCCCACGGATCATACCCGAGAAGCAATCCTGCCAGCTCCTCGTACGTCAGGACGGGAATCCCGTACCCGTCGGCGCCGTAAGTCTTTCCCTCCATCTCGGAGATGACATACTGCCATCTGTCAAGGAAGTAGGTGCATCCGGGGCAGTTGGCGATGATCAGGTCAGGATTGAAAGGTTCCATCGAGTCAAATTTCTTTTTCGAGTTGGCGACAGAATAGCCCCTGTTTGACTTTATGATATACTGTCTGAAGCCAAATCCGCAGCAATGACGCCGTTCGGGGTAATCAACCTGGTCACCGCCCCATGAATCTATCAGGCCTGCCAGC
>JAVEWX010000238.1:0-3426 GCA_034004335.1 Bacteroidales bacterium
TCAAATGGCGTGATCAATGCAGTGCCACATCCTCTAATCTCTCTCATTTAACATTGCTATTTTAATTTTTTCCCTTAATAGTTCCGTGAAATCAAATACACCTTTAAGGTCCGAAGTCCAGAACGCTGACTGTATTGCCCCGGAGGCAAAACCTCTTCTTGAAAAAGCTTCGTGAGTCAGTACAATCCGGTCATCTTCGGATTCGAAACCCAGGTTATGTATACCTGGTATGTAGCCGCACCTGACCGATTGCAGGGAGCACTCTTTGCCGGTCTCCTTCTCGACGATGTTTCTGAGAGTGCCGGCTGTGCCTGATGGTGTGTCAACCTTGAACTTGTGGTGAAATTCGGTAATATATGAGTCATAACCACCCGATACAGCCAGCAGTACTGACGAAATCCGAGCAATCTCAAAAAAGATGTTGACCCCGACAGAAAAATTGGAGGCATGGATCATTGTGGTTCCCCTTTCCCGGAAGTATCCGGTGATTTCTTCTTTTACATCATCCCATCCTGTGGTTCCGATCACAGCAGCCCTGAAATTATCGGCAATAAAGCGATAATTATTCCGGAATGACATTGGAGTTGTGAAATCAATGCATACCGATTCAGATGCGATTATCTTGTCAAATCCGCAAATGTCCTCGGTTGTATAGAGAGTAACATCTGCTCTTTCATGAAGGATGGAATAGATCTCCCTGCCCATCCTGCCATACCCTGAAATCACTATTTTCATCATTCGAAAAACTCTTTATGCAATGAGCTGACCACTGGTGTCAGGTCACTCCTGTTTACAACAAAGCTTATGTTAATGTCAGAAGCCCCCTGACTTATCATTGTAATATTGTAATCACTTACTGCACTGAAAATTCTTTTTGCGAGACCGGTAGTCTCTTTCAGGTTTTTCCCTACAATTGAGACCTGTGATTTGTTGCTGTTCACCGATACTATTGCAAACTGCGATAATTCTGCAACAATGCCATCCAGACTTCTTTCCGAATCAACTGTAAGAGAGACGTTTACCTCTGAGGTGCTGATAAGATCCACTGAGATTCCGTATTTCCCGAATACTTCGAAAAGCCGGGTAAGGAAACCAAAGGCATTCAGCATCTTCATTGAGTAGATGTTGATTACTGTAATATTTTCCTTGAAGGAGATAGCCTTTACCCCATTCTCATGAACCAGTTCGTCTTTCAGGATGAGAGTACCCTGCTTTTCAGGCTGCATTGAGTTCAGGACCCGTACCGGGATATTTTTTTCTATTGCAGGCTGTATGGTTGCCGGGTGAAGGACTTTCGCACCGAAGAATGAGAGTTCGGCAGCTTCGTTGAATGACATTACCGGGATACTCCTTGTTTTTTTAACTTTCTTCGGGTCAGTGGTATGGACACCATCAACATCTTTCCAGATCTGTATCTCGGAGGCATTTGCTGCCATGCCGATAAGGGCCGCAGTATAATCAGAACCTCCTCTGCCAAGAGTGGTGCCGGCACCTTCTGCCGTGGCGGAAATAAACCCCTGCGTAATTACCACATCATTGGTCAGAAACTCCCTTTCAAGCAATTCCTGAACATTCCGGCAGATAAGATCGGTCTGTGGTTCTCCTTTCAGGTATTTCCCATCTGTGATAATAATGTTCCTGGCATCTGCAAATGCACAACTCAGGTCGGATTTCAGCATGGCCCTGAAAATAATGCCAGATGATAGTAATTCTCCGTAAGACAGGATTTTAGCAAATGACATATCCGACAGCTCTTCCAGAAGTGAGATAACCCTGACAATCTCATTAAGCTTTGCAAACAGTTGTTTCACGGTTTCTGTTGCCTCCTTCAGCAATAGTCCTTCTCCTGTCAGCAACTCCTCTGCCATTTTCAAGTGCCTCTGTTCAAGGCCGTTGGTCAGGTTTATAGCCTCCTCAACCTGTCCTTTGGCAGCATGCTGTGCAATCATTGTCAGCGTATCTGTCACCCCCGAAAGGGCTGAAACAACAACAACTATTTTCTGTGAAGAATTCTTGCATACAATCTTTATAAGCCTTTCAACTGCTTCCTTATCCCTGACGGACGTGCCGCCAAATTTCATTACTATCATTTCTTTCAGATTACCCTCTGATTGTTTTGTAAATTTGTTTTAAGTCAAATATTGCTTTTTCAATGTCCGAAACATTGATAAACTCATCGTTAGTATGTGCTACCCTGATGCTGCCCGGGCCATAGAGAAGACATTTTCCCAGGCTGGTGAGACAGGGCCCATCGCATCCGAAGGCCACTATGTCACTCTGAAAGCCTTCAATGTAATGATAATAAAAAGGTTCGTCCTCTCTGATTTTTGTGATGGTGGTTCTGTTATCAATGATGCCATTGAGGATGGATTCTATTAAATGAGATGAAGCCGGTGTAGTTCTGAAATAGATTTTAAAGTTCACCAGATCAGGCAGAACATTATAGGCATTTTCCGCTGAAAGCAGGCCTATGTTATAAGTGGTTGAACCCAGAATCTGATCTGGGGGAAAGTCCACGGCTGCCAACCTGTTAAGGAATAACCTCATACTATCTATGGCATCGTCGCCGAATTGTGGGTAACCAGAGTGACAGCTGACACCCCTTATCTGCACGCCGTAAAGCTGTATTCCTTTTCCTGCTTTGATTAGCTTGTTCTCAGTCGGTTCACATATAATTACGTACTTACAGCCTTTTATCAGCTTATTTGCAGCCTTAGCCCCTTTTGACCCGATCTCCTCACCGGACACAAGTAGTAGTCCGAAGTTGCTTTCTCCTTCACTGTGGAGACCCCTGCACACATTCACCAGAGTTATTATCTGTCCCTTTGCATCGCAGGCGCCTCTGCCGTAGACACAGTTGTCTGCCAGAACCGGCGCTATGAAAGGAGGCACGGTGTCAAGATGTGTACAGAAGATAATCTCAGGTGTGCCCCATTTGAAGAACAGGTTAGTACTGCCGTCTCCAACTTCCTGTATTTCAAGGGTTGCCCCCGGAACATACATGTGTTCGGCAATGTAACATGAAAGCTCAGCCTCCATTCCGGAGGTTGAATCTATATTCATTATTTTTATCAGTTCTTCGGTTATCATTGTCGGTTACGGGTTTCATCTTTTTAAAAAAAAAGCACGAATTAAAGATTCGTGCCTTTATTATTACACAGAATCCCTAAAGTCTGTTTGGCTTTTCTACCGATTGCACGATGAACTTTGAAAATAGTTTCATTTTGATTGGTGGACTGTATTGTTTTAATAATCTGCAAATGTAAAAGAATTTTGTTTTTTCTGACATTTCCGTGGAAGAACTCAAGACTATTGAACACACTTCTCAGGTAACATCATGTAAAGCTGGCATTAAGTTGAAATTTACGGATGAATAATGCTGAGTATTATAATATTACATTTTTTGCATGTGACATTTCCCTGGTG
>JAVEWX010000065.1:0-15992 GCA_034004335.1 Bacteroidales bacterium
TGCTGTAAACTTGTTAACAGAGTCTTTGCTACTGTCAAAAGAGAATCTCCTTATGTCATTACTTATGAGAAAAAGAGTGTGTAAAATTGTTTGCTTTTGTCTTAGAATACGTAGTGACGTAGTTTCGTAACTCAAATTAATGCTTTATGTCAATATGCCTTAATGCCCTTCCCTGCACCCTAATTGATGAACCTTCTGTTATTCATCATTATTCCATAGATGGCAAGTTTGAGTGTTTCTGAGCATCTGATCACCATTTCTATGTCGGGGGGAAACGGTAACAGCCCCACCTTGGTGCTTTCCATCTGCTCAGGACTGAGGGCAGCCAGATCGCCGATACCCCTCGCGGAGACATGTAGGAATGAAGATTCTGCGCCTATGGGGTCTCGCTTAACTACCCTGTTTGGGTTAAGCTGGATGATTTCAACATCGCCTTCAATCCTGCATGCTTTACTCTGTATCGTTTCAATCAGGGCGCATTGCAGGGTTTTGTATTTTTTGACCTTGATGTCGTTACCGAGTGAATCCTTCATTACGTTACCGTTCTTGTCGAGCACATATCTGAATCCGTCTTCAACCTCCCTCTTGACGAGCGAATCGCGCTGAATTGTCTGGTCGGGGCTTACCGCCACATTCTTAAGATTCACATAAACCATGTAATCATACTGTGTGTTGGGATCGAGATGTTGAGTATGATATTCCACCCACTCACTGTTAAGCTTCGGTATATCTATTGCAAGAAGGTCGTTTACGAACTCCTGCGGAAAGGCAATTACTGATTTGTTTTCCACACTGATAAGGGCGCGGCTTATTCCAAGATACCTTGACTCATTGATATAACTGTCAATATCGGGGTAGTCGCCGACATATTCCCTGGCCCTTATGAACTGATAGTATGCCTGCCTGTAAGACTCCTTGGTTTTATTTTTCATCAGTTCAATACCATTGGCATAATAGAAGTCTGCTGCCTTTCTTTTTGCATTTACCATCTCAGCCAGGTAGTCAACGTAAGGAAAATCAACCGTTCTGTTGCCTATCGAGAGCGGGGTGACTGTCCTGACCAGTGCCTGCCGGTCATTCATGGATTTATATACCAAATATATTTCATCATAGCCGGTGGGGTTGTTCTCCATCTTCAGGAGCCGTATCCTTTCCTCGTCCTGTTCGTTCGCAATTGTATAGGCACGCTGGAGTATTTCCGCCTCCTCCCTGTTGTCCGGATTCCTTCGAAGTTCCCTTACAGCCTTGTCGATAGCCGCGTGGTAATTACCGATCTGCATCTGCTTTTTTGAGGAGCCGCAACCTGAAATCATGAGAACGGCAACAATCAATACTGGTAAAACTCTTTTCATATTGTATGTTTTAAGTACATTATCCCATTATTACAAGGGCAAAGATAATGCCAATAAAAAAACCCCGGCGATCCGGGGTTTTAATTATCTTTTAGTTCTTACTGTAACTGGAAGTTAACGGTGATTGAGAATCTAACCCTCACAGGCTGACCTCTCTGTTTACCTGGGGCCCATTTAGGAGAAGATTCAACAACTCTTACGGCTTCGTCGTCGAGTGATTTGTCAACACTACGAAGGACCGTAACATTACTTACTGAGCCATCGGGCTCAACAATGAATCCGATGAATACTTTACCCTGGATGCCATTCTCCTGTGCAATCTGGGGATATTTTACCCTTTCCTTTACCCAGTTGCTGAATTTCTGAACGTCACCACCCCTGAAGGTTGGCATGTCTTCAACGATCATGAAAACGTCATCCTTCTTCTCCTCTTCCTGGACAACAGGATTGAAGGTTATCATTGCTACCTGGGTGTCTTCGGTAACGAGGTCATTGAACAGGATCTCATTTTCGATCTTAATGTCATTGTCAACGATCTCGAAGATATCCGTTACATTGACTTCCGGCGGGGTTTCCTGTGGTGGCTCCGGTTCCTCCGTTATGGGAACCTGCTCTTCCTCGAGAACCTCTTCCTGTAAAGAGGCGAAGGCATTATCCTTCTTCTCGGTGGTAGTCCACTCGAAGGCGATAAGTATTACAGCCAGGGTGACTACAAGCCCGAGTTGCAGGAATACCGACTTCTTGTTCTCAAGGTCAGCCTTTTTGTTCTTCTTGATATCCATTGCTTTACTTTTTAAGGGCTTAAAAATAATAATTCGTTAAATATTATCAAATAGTTCCGAAAATGTTCTGCAAATTTAACTATTTCTCTACCAAGTGCAAGTATTATTCAATTCAGAAGCTATTGTTTAAAAAGGATATGTCAGCGGATACTATCCCATCATTACGCACCTATTTCAGCCTTGCCACTCACCGGTCACATATCTGAAAGGGGCTGTTGCAATTTCGTTTTTTTTGTATATTTGCCCAGCTTTCAGGGGATATAGCTCAGTTGGCTAGAGCGCGTGACTGGCAGTCACGAGGTCAGGGGTTCGATTCCCCTTATCTCCACCCGTGAGATGCTCATCAGGCAGCTCAGACAACCCTGTCGGTCACATCCTGACAGGGTTTTGTTGTTTCCATAAGGTAATCCGTATACATCGCAGTCTCAAAGAACGTCACTCCAAAGATGCTTTATATCAGTTCTTCATCATGTAATCTCCTTCAAATTTCATGCCGTACAACATGTTTTATAACAGTTATTTTATTGACCGGTACCTATCCCATGGTTTGATTATTCAATAATTTTGACGCTATAGAATATTTATTTAAAAATTATTGTCATGAAGAAGACATTATTTACTGTCCTGTTGTTGGTACTGACTGCAGGCTTACTGAGTCTGTCGGGCCAGGGCTCAAAACTCCCTGTCACTCCCGATGATTATTCCAAATGGCAAACCCTTGGTTCCGCCAGTATTACTGATGACGGGAAATGGGTTGCCTGGAGTATCAGAATGGTAGATGGGGATGATTCCCTGTTTATCAGGAACAATGGAACCGGAAAACTGTATTCTTACCCGCTGTCATCAGGGATTTCATTCTCTTCTGATTCAAAGTGGGCCGCAATGCGCATTGGTTACAGCGAAAAGGAAACTGAGAGGTTGCAGGAACAGAAAAAGCCTGTCAGGTACAAGGTCAGGCTGCTTAACCTGGCCGAGGGTACAGAAAAGATATATGAGAATATTGAATCCTTCTATTTCACCCGCGATCCGTCACACCTCATTATGTCGGGGTACGCAGGAGAGAGCCGGACAAGGGACCTGTTCCTGTGTCATCTGGCAACAGGCAGGCTGAAGAATATCGGGAACATCTCGGAATCATCCGTCAACAGGGCCGGTACAAAACTCGCATATATTGTGAGTGCTGAAGACAAAAAGGGAAATGGAGTTGAATTGCTGAACCTGTCAGACTACTCAATTACATTTCTCGACAATGACACTGCCACCTACAGAAGCCTTATATGGGAAAGAGAAGGCAATGCACTCGCCTTCATGAAAGAATTCAGGGATACTGCCTACACTGAAGCCAACTTCAGGCTGTACTCGGTAAGGAATATAAATGTCAGACCTGATATCAGAGTATTTAATCCGGCAAATGGGGGAGCAATTCCCTCCGGGATGAGAATAAGTGAGGCCTACAGGCCATCCTGGTCGAGGGATATGAAGACCCTTTTCTTCGGAGTATACGAATGGACTCCGGTGCCACCCAGGGGAAAAGGCGACAGGGCAGCTGACAACGCCAAGCTTCCGGGTGTTGATATATGGCACTGGAAGGATGATCCCATACAACCAAGGCAGAAGAACACCTATAATTCAGACAATAATTTCACCTACCTCTTCGCCTGGAACATTGACCCGAACAGCGTCATAAGAATAACAGATGACGAACTGACAAGGGCCTCAGTAACAGGTGACGGCAAGCATGCACTGGCAATGAACACCAAGCTCTACAGGCCTGCATTCAGGGAGGAACTATATGATTATTATATCATTAACACCCTTACGGGAGAAAAGAAAAAAATGCTTGAGAAATTCTCATCCGTAAGCGGTTCGTCTCCCGGAGGGAAGTACATACTATACTTTAAGGACAAGAACTGGTGGCTGTATGATATCTACCAGGCACGGCATATGAACATGACCGAAAAAGTACCGGCAGAGTTCACAAATATAAACGACGACAGCCCCAAAGAGGTGAAACCTCCATTTGGCTTCACGGGATGGATGAAAGACGACAAGGCTTTCCTCGTCAACGACGAATATGATGTATGGAAGATACCAACAGACGGTAGTCAGCCGGTTCGCCTGACTGAAGGCAGGGAACAGAAAATTGTCCATCGGTTCACCCGCATCGATACTGAAGATAACTTCATTAACCCGGCTCTCGACATGTACTTCACCACCTTCGGTGATATTGACAAGAAACGTGGTTATTTCAGGATACCGGTCAAGGGCAAGTCCGGATTACTAATTCATGAAGACAGGGCAATATCGGGACTTTCAAAGGCTAAGAATAGCGACCAGTTCATTTACAGATCGGAGACATATTCCGAATCACCCAACATATATCTCACAGGTTATGCCTTCACCTCTCCTGTAAAAATCACCAATACAAATCCCCAGCAGGCAGACTATGCATGGGGGAAGAGCGAGCTGATCCATTTTAAAAATGCAGCAGGCAAGGAGCTTCAGGGCGCATTGTATTACCCGGCTAACTATGAACCGGGGAAGAAATACCCGATGATCGTCTACATCTACGAGATTCTCTCAAACAATCTTCATAGGTATACAACTCCCTCATCCAGAAGCGCATACAATACCTCTAACTACACCACACAGGGATACTTCATTTTCCAGCCTGACATTGTTTACAGGCCCAACAACCCGGGAATGTCGGCAGTTGAATGTGTTGTTCCTGCAGTCGAGGCTGTTATCAAGACAGGTATGATTGATGAGAAGAAGATTGGCATAATGGGCCATAGCTGGGGAGCCTACCAGACAAGTTTCATAATTACTCAGACCGACCTGTTCTCGGCAGCTGTAGCCGGGGCACCCCTCATCGATATGATAAGCATGTATAATGAGATTTACTGGAATTCCGGAACACCAAACCAGAATATTTTCGAGACGGGTCAGGGAAGACTCAGAGAACCATGGTGGGAAATCATGGACGAATACATGGCCAATTCCCCCATGTTCCAGGCAAAGAATATCACAACTCCGCTTCTTGTAACATTTGGAACGGCTGACGGTGCTGTAGACTGGCATCAGGGCATCGAGATGTTCACAACAATGAGACGAATGGAAAAGCCCTACATCATGCTGGTTTATGACGGCGAAAACCATTCCCTTGCAAAGAAGGAAAATCAGCTTGACTACACGAGGAAGGTGAATGATTTCTTCAATCATTTTCTGCTTGGCACGGAACCCAATGAATGGATTGTAAAGGGTAAGAGCTATCTCGACAAGAGAAGAGAGGAGGATAAGGTGAAAAAATAATCTCCTGCCTCCCCCGGAAACCCTCAGAAGCACTGCAACAGCGGTGCTTCTGAATTTATACGGACACTGTTCCGAATTCAATACTACCGGTTGAAAATATTAATGTTTGTTGTATCTTTAGCATATTGCCCGGATTACCATGAGCGAGGAGATACTTAAGGCCCTGATGGAGTTGTTTGCCCTGATTGTAAAACAGGATGGGGGCATGCTCGAAAACGAAAGAAGCTATGTACTCAGCTTCCTGAAGAAACAGATAACTCATGAAGCCGTTGAACAATATATGGAATTGTTCGATTCCTTCGCCGGGCCGGTAACAGGGTCAAAAACCGAAACTGGCAGTGAGTCCCCCTCCGTCAGGGATTCAGTAAAGATCCTTAACATCTGCAAGAAAATCAACCGAACCCTCAACCAGACTCAGAAAATAGTGGTACTGATGAGACTATATGAACTGGTTAATTCCGATAAGCAGTTCACGGCTCAGAGGATGAACATTATCAATACAGTGGCCGAGGTCTTCCGTATACAACTAAACGAATTCTCATCAATAGAACAATTCATCAGGGAAGATGATCCTGAAAGACTGGCAAACCCATTGATCATTACACTCCTTGAAGAATCAGTTGATTGCCATACCTGCGGGAGAACCATTACCGGTTTTAAGGATGCTCTTATTGTGATCCTCCGCGTACCCAGCGCAGATATCTATTTCCTGAAATACTACTCGAATATTCAGCTCTATCTCAATGGATTACCCATTACCCCCGGATATTTCCATACTTTTGCCAACGGCAGTTCACTGAGATCGGGTCAGGGAATCCCACTTTACTATACTGACATAGTAACGAAATTCCTGGAGGAGACGACCATACACAGGCTCTCCCTGATTGCCTCAAAACTGTCCTATCGTTTCCCCGATGGCAATACTGCGGTTAACAATGTAAGCTTTTCCGTAACGGAGGGTAAACTCGTTGGAATAATGGGTGCCAGCGGCAGCGGCAAGACCACTCTGATGAACATTCTCACGGGAATCCTTTCTCCCACATCAGGTTCAGTGACCCTCAACGGGATTGACATTCACGGAAAGAACGCCGGACTTGAGGGTGTCGTGGGATTTGTCCCCCAGGATGATATGCTCATGGAGAACCTTACGGTATTCGGGAACCTTTATTACGCTGCCGCACTTAGTTTTCGAGATAAGTCACCCGGAGACATAACAACCCTCGTAGAGAAAACCCTTGGCAACCTCGGGCTTTTAGACAAGAGGGATCTTCAGGTTGGTTCTTCTTTAAATAAGGTAATCAGCGGAGGGCAAAGAAAACGGCTGAATATAGCCCTTGAGCTGATAAGAGAACCCTCAGTGCTATTCCTTGATGAGCCAACCTCCGGACTATCTTCAAGCGACTCTGAAAATGTTATGGACCTGCTGAGGGAATTGACCCTCAGGGGGAAAATTGTGATTACGGTAATCCATCAACCATCATCCCGCATTTTTAAAATGTTCGACCGGGTGGCAATACTCGACCAGGGAGGTTACCTCACCTATTTCGGGAATCCCGTGGAGGCAATAACCCATTTCAAGACTCTCGATGCCCAGATCAATTCATCAGTTGCCGAATGTCCCTCGTGCGGGAATGTAAATCCGGAAACCATTTTTCAGATAATCGAGGCCCAGGTGGTAGATGAGTTCGGCAGGTATACCCAGAGGCGAAAAGTTACCCCCGAGGAATGGAGCCTTTCCTTCTCAAAAAACTTACCTCCGGCAAAAATTACCGACATAACCGAAAAACCTCATTCCACCCTTGCAAAACCAGGATCCCTGAAGCAGCTTCTGCTGTTTCTTAAACGCGACCTTACCAGCAAGGCAGCCAACAGGCAATATCTCCTTCTCACTCTCCTTGAAGCACCCGCACTCGGCTTTATCTTGTCATTTATCATCCGATACATCGCCGATCCCTCTTCCGACGTATACCTGTTCGCCGATAATGAGAATATACCCATCTATATTTTCATGAGCATAATCGTGGCTCTCTTCCTGGGACTAATAGTGAGCGCAGAGGAGATCTTCCGCGACAGAATCATCCTGAAAAGGGAAAAATTCCTGAACCTCAGCCGCAACAGCTATCTTCTTTCCAAGATAATAATGATGGCCGCTGTCTCAGCCATTCAGATGGGACTCTTTCTTCTTGTTGCCAATAATATTTTAGGGATCAAGGGATTATATTTAAATTACTTCATTGCCCTTTTTACCACTGCCTTCTGCGCCAATATGATCGGACTCAACATCTCTGCCTCACTTAATTCAGCAATTACAATATATATTGTTATCCCCCTGCTGATGATACCCATGATGGTCCTTAGCGGGGCAATGTTTCCATTTGACAAGCTGAACAGAAAAATCGGGAGCATCGATAAGGTACCGTTCATTGCGGAAATAATGCCAACACGGTGGACCTATGAGGCACTTATTGTAACCCAGTTCAAGGATAACAGATTATTCAGAACGCAGTTTACTCCGGAGGGTGAAACCCTGTACATGCTTGAAAAAACAATATGGCAGGCTAATTACAACCTGGTTTACAGGATAAACGCCCTTCGAAATTCAGTTGAAACAACCCTGAAGGAATACCACGACATGCATGCCGGCACAACCGGCCATAACGATACCGGCATTGACGATACAGGTCCTGAATACACACGAATTGCCCTGCTTGCCTATGAACTCTCAAAAATGGCCTTTGATGAGGGATTGCCTGCTTTCAACCATATCGCGGCTCTGACACCTGACAGGTTCTCTCCTCCCATTGCCGACTCGCTCCGTCAGTACCTCGATAGAATGGCAGAAATCTACAACAGCATCGCCAACACTGCTGAACAAAAAAGAGAAAGTTTCAAGGATCAGAACAGCCTGCTCATAAGGAAATTCGAAAGAGATTACCGCAATATCAAGCTTGAAGAGATGGTCAAAAAGGATTTCGAGAAGAACAAAATACTTTACTACCGGAATTCATTGGTTCAAAACGTCTATCCGATCTATCTCGATCCCAGCCCGGGAAAAGCACTCAGCTTCCGAACCCATTTCCTGGCACCCTCCAAATACTTCATGGGAAGAAAAATTGATACCTTTGCTTTCAATATCAGCCTGGTCCTCTTCTCCACCATTATTCTCTACCTTCTCCTTTATTATGAAGCCGGAGCCATGATAGCAGGATGGTTTGAAAGAATGCAATTTCAAAAAAAGGGCACATAGTGTATTGTTATCTCATTTTTCATACTTTTGTATGATACGAACTAAAAATAACATTATGGGAAGAGCTATTCTCATAGTCTTGCTTTCCCTTGCTGCAGTTTTGAGCTCCTGCAGGGGCAGGACGGATAGGAAGGCACAATTTGTTTTTCCGGATGCCGACACTTTCCCCCTGTCTGAAGCAGAGCAGCTTAGCGCAGAGGCTATTGATGACATAGTGCGCAACATATCATCGCCGGTTGAAATAGCTGCGCTTCTCCAGGCCATGAGCGTTCCTTTTTCAGTTGAATATCTTGCTCCCGTAAGCGATGTCGACAGAATTACCACCAACTTTGAAAAAGCTCTTAAGCTGGGTATTTACGGAGCCGACCTGGGGTACCTGAATATGTATGAAAGGACTGGAAGTTCTGTAGAAGTACTGCAGGCAATAAAGAAACTTGCAGATGGAATACGGGTAGGTCAGTTTTTTGATTTTGAGACCCTTAAAAGGCTCTCCCTGAGTGGATCCAACATCGACTCCCTTCTCTTTATTTCTGTTCATTCCTTCAATCAGATTGATGAATTCCTGCGAACCAACCAGAGAGGCCACCTTTCATCACTCATGATTACCGGTGTATGGCTTGAGGCACAGTACCTTGCAACACAGGTGGTGCAGAACCACCCCGATGAGATCCTGAAAAACAGGATCGGAGAACAGAAAATAATACTGAACGATCTTATGATGCTACTCTCTCCCTACTGCCGTATCAGCAGGGACTATTCGACACTTTGCGAAAAAATGGAGCTTTTGCGGGAGAAGTATAAGGGAATAAATATTACTTATACCCTTGGTGAACCTGAAACCATGGAGGTAGACGGGCGTCTGACCGTGATACAAAACGAAGAGAGCCTGGTTGAGATGACCGACCAGCAGCTCCAGGAGATTGTCGAGCTCACTAAAGCCATTCGTAATGAACTAATTGCAGGCAGATAAAATGAAAAAGGCGATTCTTAATACCCTGTTGATCCTGCTGCTGCCCATTTCACTTTCAGGGCAAACCGATGCTGACATCACTTCAAAATGCGTTCTAAGCGCAGGGCCCAATACAACATACCTCAAGGACCATGTCATTAAACTGGCCAAAGCCACATCCAAGACAGACATTCCTGTTGTAAAGGAGAATATATACCTTATGAAGAACTTCAAGTACAGGTTTACCATCTGCAACGCTGAAGGATCAAAGGGTGAACTTACAGTGACAATATACGGCAAGGACAACAGGAAAATCATCAGTTCCTTCGACGAAAAGAGCGGAAAGGCCTACAGCTCGATTGATTTTATCTGTAACTCTACGGGAATGTACACCCTCTGGTATTCATTCCGCGATGGTGAAGCGGGGATGGCTGTAGGAGTGGTGTCTTTAATAAAATAATAACTACAGGGCCGTAATTACCGCTGTTGCAACTGCCAGAAGTATGGTGGTTACAAACAGTGGTTCGTGTATTATCCTGCTTCCCCTGGCATGAATATAATAGTTGGAAAGCATATAGGAGGATGGTAATGCAAAAATGTAAAGAAGCTCCGCATTACCTGAGGGGGATATGAAATAAACGGCAATAGTAATAAGGGCCACCCATACCTGGAGGGAAAATATCTTCCTTGCCTTCACCTTTATCGTTGAAAATAGCGATCCCAGGTGAATTGCGGCAATCAGGATGGTAAATGCAACAAACAACAGGCTTACTATGACAATCCTTGGGAATGAAGGTTCAATGCCCGCACCGAAAAGAGAATTTTCAATGGCTGATGTCAGTACGGCAAGATCGCTCCCGGCAACATAGTAAATACCAAAAACAAATACATAGGGCGTCAGAAGACCTAATACCGACACAATAACCTCACGGACATCGGGAGATCTCAGAAGTCCAAGTCCGATAAAAAGGATCAGACCGTACCATATAAGATTGGCATAAAAAAGGCTGCCTGTCCCTATCATCAGAGCAGCATCAAAATAACAGAAGGCAGTCCCGTTCTTTCTGTATGATCCTGCTATCCTCATAACTGCAAGATGTAACAGAATTACCGAGGGGATGACCGGATTCAGATACTGGTAGTCCGGGATCAGGGATGTTATCAGGATATATATAAACCCGGGAAGGAATGTCCTTTCATTTAGAAAAAGAGTTCTTGTATTGAATGTAATGATCAGCGCGACTGTAACCATTACAAGTGAGAATGCAAGAATGGTGCCCGCTATGCTTCCGGATTCTGTGAGATGCCCGAAGAGCCCATAGAATATCATCTTCCCGCTGTCGAAGGCATTGAATCCATTGCCACCGCCGAATAAAGCCTTCCCCCACAGGCTGAGAGCCGCAAAAAAGATAATGAGTATTATCCCGGGCCCTGTGCCCCTGAACATCTTAAGCATTGCTCTTTCTCAGATCATAACCAATGTCTTTCCGGTAGTACCTGCCCTCATACTGAATTAGCGGTGCATTCCTGTAGGATATTTCAAGTGCCTCATCCATTGTCCTGCCCAGCGAGGTAACAGATATTACCCTGCCTCCTGCCGTTACCATATCATTTCCCGATCGTGCTGTTCCGGCATGAAATATTATGGAATCCTTGCAGTCCGACAACCCCGTAATTACCTTGCCTTTCCCGTACTCACCCGGGTATCCTCCCGACACCAGCATTACGGTTGCAGCAGTCCTTTCATCGACACTAAATGGCCTGTTTTCCAGATCGCCCATAGCAACACCCTCCAGCAATTCAAAAAAGTCTGAAGTGATCCTTGGCAGTATTACCTCAGCCTCAGGATCACCCAGGCGGGCATTATACTCTATTACATAAGGGTCTCCTTCAACGTTCATCAGCCCAAAGAAAATGAACCCCCTGTACAGGTTTCCCTCCGATTGAAGCCCTTTTACTGTTGGTCTTATTATCCTCTCCTCAACTTTAACAAGGAACTCAGCATCGGCAAAAGGAACAGGTGAAACGGCTCCCATGCCACCGGTATTCGGCCCGGCACCTCCCTCCCTTGCCCTCTTGTAATCTTTTGCCGGAGGCAATATCTTGTATGTCTTTCCATCGGTAATTATTATGACCGAAAGCTCAATACCCTTCAGGAATTCCTCAATAACGACCCGTTTACCGGCACTACCGAACTTACCTGCAAACATATTCCGTAATTCTGCTTCTGCCTCATACAAGTCGTCAAGTATCAGTACGCCCTTGCCTCCTGCCAGGCCGTCAGCCTTCAATACATAAGGAGGTTTGTTCATCTGCAGGAATCTCATGGCCTTTTCAGCATCTCCCGGTACAAAACTGCCGAAACCGGCCGTAGGTATATTCTGACGCTTCATGAACTCCTTGGCAAATTGCTTGCTGCCCTCCAGCATGGCACCTGTCCTGTCGGGACCAATCACAGGTATATGTTTCAGACTGGGATCTGCTGCAAAGAAATCACTTATCCCTGCAACAAGAGGAGCTTCCGGACCGACAATAACCATCCTGACCGAATTTTCGAGGACACCCTTTTTAACCGCGCCGAAATTACCGGGGTCAATATTCAGATTTTTACCTGTCTGATCTGTCCCGGCATTGCCGGGAGCAACAAAAATTGAGGTAACCCTGCTGCTCTGCGCGAGTTTCCATGCAATTGCATGTTCACGACCTCCTGATCCCAGGATTAGGATATTCATAAAAATTCCTCCTGTAACAATTTTGTTCAAAAGTATAATTATATACCGACAATCGGAAGTATCCCCTAACGGAAAACTACCTCTTTTTTCTCAGGTTCACCTCCGGCAGGAGTGTAAACCCGAAACCCGATTGCTTCAATCCTGATATCAGATTTCCAAGTATCGAAAGTGAATGACTTCCCGGTTTGTCATGAAGAGCAATTACAGATCCGGCCCTTGATTTCTGCAATGTATTCTTCAGAACCGCAGCCGGGGAAAGTCTGGCATCATAGTCATACGTCATCAGATCCCACATGACGACAGAATAGCAGTCCTTAAGCCGCCTGAACTGCCGGCAGGTCATCAGCCCATAGGGTGGTCTGAAAAACCTGCTGTCAATAAGGGTAGAAGCCCTTCTGGCATTTTCCAGATACTCAGCAGTGGAAACAGAGGGACCCTTTATGTGATGGTAGCCATGATTGCCGGTCTGATGCCCCCTGCATTTAATATGACTTAACAGCGAAGGATATTTTTCACATGCCTCTCCATTGCAAAAGAAAACTGCCTTTACATCGTGCTCATCCAGGATCTGAAGAATAACAGGAGTTGAATCAGGATGCGGTCCATCATCAAATGTAAGAACTACCTCCTCCCTGCTTCCTTTATCCAACAGGAAAAGTGCTCCGGGCAAAAATAACCGGCAAATCCCCGGGAACCTGCTGACTCTGAGCATTAGTTTGCATTAACGACAAGTTCCTGATAATACCTGTTGACAATAGGATCGATACGGTTATGAATTTCTTCGAGTCCAAGATCAGACGTAAGATGGAATATCTGTATTGCAGCCTGCATGTTTATGCCGATCGGATACTCAAGGCCAAACCTGGATGATGGCGGCAGGGCAGCAATATACTCAAGATAACCTAAGGAATAGCTTATGACGGTCTCGAGCAACTCTGTCCCCTCTTCAGTTTCACCCGCCCTGATGAGGGCCGAAGTTATATCAGTCATGAAATAGTCATATGGCATACTCGACTCAGGAACAAGGCTTATACCCCGCCGGCACACTTCCATGGCCCTTGTGGTGTCACCCTCAGATAATAAGGCGAGGGCAAGGGTCCCGAACATACGGCGATAATTGCTGAACATCCTTCTGTTGGTCTCATCAAGGTATACCGATGGATCTTCAGCATTCCCCCAACTGAAACGGTTCATCAGGTTCTCATACATAATGTCGGTATTGATGTAGCCCTCATTGTCTCCAATCATTCCTGACAGATCAGCCGGCGACAACCGGTATGCAAGTCCCTCCTGGATAAAATACTTGTCGAGACCCTTGTACTGGGAAGGGGGCACAGTCGTGGAAAAATAGACTGGCCGCTTCCAGTCATTGCCTGCAAGCAGGTCAAGTATTACCAGGTCATTCTTGAATGCAAGGTCTCCGCCAAATTCCCAGATCATTGGATTAAGTATGCGGTCGGCCAGTTTAACCGGAACCGTTCCGTTTGACAGTACCCGGAAGGAATCGACCCCAATGCTTATTTTATGAACCGGGATGTAATTCACCCAGTCGCCCCTGCCGGTAATGTCAACCTTGAAAGTCTGCTCATCCCTTCCGGCAAAATCAACCACCTCCCTTACGTCATAGGGTTTGTCGATGTTCCTGTTAACCGGCAACTGCTCACGTGTCCCGTCGAGGTATTTGACCGCCGGAAGTGTCAGCGGCAAGGGGTCTGACTCATAGGCTCTCTGTTTCATCATTGCAACATACCAGCCAGCCTGCAGGTAGCTAAGATTAGCTACCCTGAGATCTGTCCTTACTCCTTCTACATCCTGGGCGTACCACAGCGGAAATGAGTCATTGTCCCCATAGGTAAAAATCACTCCGTTCTCGGCACAGGAATTCAGATAATTTGCCCCTATATCCCTTGCCGTATACCTTCCCGACCTGTCATGGTCATCATAATTCTGATAATACAACAATGCCGGAACCGCGGCCATCAGCACCAGGAACGAGATAATGCCCTCCAGACGTCCGGTCTTTGCCCGGGCCAGGATGTCCCTGAGCCACATCATACCCATACCTATCCAGATTGCGAAAGCATAGAACGAGCCTGCATATGCATAATCACGCTCGCGGGGTTGGTTGGGGTACTGGTTCAGGTAGACAATCACCGCGGCTCCCGTCATGAGAAAGAACATCAGGACTACCATAAAATCGCGCCTGTCGCGTCTGTACTGCCAGTACATACCTGCCAGTCCTGCCAGTAAAGGCAGCAGGAAATAGCGGTTCCGGGCCCTGTTGTTGCGGAGATCCGCGGGTAGCAACTCCTGATCGCCTAATCTAAGGTTGTCAAGAGGAGCTATGCCACTGATCCAGTTACCATGAATCTTATTGCCGTTTCCCTGAATGTCGTTCTGCCGGCCGGCAAAGTTCCACATGAAATAGCGTCCATACATATAGCCAAGCTGGTACCTGATGAAGAACCTGAGATTCTCGCCAAAGGTTGGAAGCAGGAACTCACTTTTACCCGTTGCACCGGGGAACCTGATGACTTCTCCCCTTATCCTGCCCCAATGCATGTATGCTTCAACATGTCCTGTGCCATTGCTCCATAATCTCGGAAAAAAGGTAGTGAACCTCTCATCATACTTGTAATCTGTCCTGTAGTATGGCTGATACCGGCCATCAATCCTGTTGTAGCCTGCTATCTTCCTGTCTATTCCCTTAACCGGAGCATCAAATGAATGACCATGCAGCAGCGGGACGCTTTCGTACTGCTCGCGGTTGATGTAGTATACAAACGAGAATACATCGGCAGGGTCATTCTGATTCATCGGGGGCCTCGCACCGGCTCTTATCATTATCATTGCATAGGATGAATAACCGATAACAATAACTGCAAAACATGTAACTAAATAATTCAGTATTAACTTTTCCCTTTTCATTGAATATCTGAGGAGCCATACTATTCCGGCTATCAGTATTATAAGGTATACAAACAGCCCTGTATTAAATGGCAATCCAAGGCCATTGACAAAAAGGAGCTCAAACCATCCTGCTGCCCTCGGAACACCCGGAATAACGAAGAATACCAGTGCCCCCAGCATCAGGAATGCCGTTACCATGGCCGTGATGAATCCCTTTGTTGTAACCTCGTACTTCCTGAAATAATATATCATCACAAGAGCAGGCAATGCCACCAGGTTGAGAAGGTGAACTCCAATGGAAAGTCCCATCAGGTATGCAATCAGAACAATCCACCTGCCTGCATGCGGACTGTCTGATTCCTCTTCCCATCTCAGCATAGCCCAGAAAACAACTGCCGTAAACAGTGATGAAGTGGCATAGACCTCCCCTTCAACCGCTGAGAACCAGAAGGTGTCAGTAAAAGCATAACCCAGTGATCCTACCAGCCCCGCAGCAAGTATTGCAAACCAGTTTTCCCTGGCAGGCTCCCTGTTTTCTGTAAAAACCTTTCTCACCATATGGGTTATTGTCCAGAAAAGGAACATAACCGTAATTGCGCTTGCCAGTGCCGACATTATGTTAACTGTCAGGGCCACCTTCGAGGTATCACCTCCGGCGAAATGGGTGTAGAACCTGGCCACAATCAGAAACAACGGAGCTCCCGGAGG
>JAVEWX010000066.1:0-15991 GCA_034004335.1 Bacteroidales bacterium
CAGCAGCTCCGGGCAAAGGCATTGCTCTTGGTTCGGCCGCATTAACGGCCATGGCTCTTCTAGCTGCGTACATGGAGGAGGTAAGGCTGTGGCTCGGCAAACTGGCTGACAAGGCCCAGGATGGCTTCGTTGCTGTTGGCGACCTCATATTTTACAAGAGTACAATGCCTGAAGTGGCTGACGGCCGCGAGGCTGTACAAATCACTGCCGCCAGCATTCGCGACTTTTCTGAGGCTTATGACCTGTCGCTATTCAATCCACTGCTGCTTGGCGGAGTCTTCATTGGAGCGATGATGGCATTTGTTTTCTGTGCCATGACTATGAAGGCAGTAGGCAGGGCAGCCGGCTCAATGGTTGATGAGGTGCGCAGGCAGTTCAGGGAGTTCCCCGGAATAATGGAGGGAACGCAGAAGCCTGACTATGCAAGGTGCGTGGCCATCTCTACAAAAGGCGCGCAGAGAGAGATGATGGTCCCCTCCTTGATGGCAATCGCTGTTCCGGTGATTATTGGCGTCCTGTTTGGAGTCGCGGGTGTGATAGGGTTGCTGGCAGGAGGACTGACGACAGGCTTTACACTGGCATGCATGCTCAACAATGCCGGAGGCGCCTGGGATAATGCCAAGAAATACATTGAAAAGGGCAATTACGGTGGCAAGGGCAGCGATGCGCACAAGGCAGGGGTTGTAGGTGATACAGTCGGTGACCCGTTCAAGGACACCTCCGGCCCGTCACTCAACATCCTGATCAAGCTGATGACGATGGTATCAGTTGTGATGGCCGGACTAACCGTAACGGTCAGCTTATTCGGGTAGACACTTTCAGTTGTAACTGATTCATATCAGCCGCCCCGGTTGTTGCCGGGGCGGTTTTTTATTATTTTTACCTCTGAAATACCTAAAGAAATGGATATACCCTCGTTTAAGGATGTGCAGGAAGCACATACCAGGATACGACCCTTCATACACAGGACGCCGGTTCTGACATCGACACAATTAAATAGAATTTTCAATGCATTCCTTTATTTCAAGTGTGAAAACTTCCAGAAGGTGGGGGCCTTCAAGTTCAGGGGTGCTACCAACGCGGTGCTTTCTCTTTCGGAAGAGGAACGCCTGAGGGGTGTGGTAACGCACTCATCGGGAAATCATGCGGCAGCCCTTACCCATGCAGCCGTAAGCAGGGGAGTTAAAGCCTTCATAGTCATGCCGGAAACGGCTCCTGCGGTTAAGAAAAGCGCAGTGAGCGGCTACGGGGCTGAGATCACCTTCTGCAAACCTACCCTTCAGGCCCGTGAGGAGACGGCACAGGCAATAATAGACACGACCGGGGCTACCCTGATACATGCCTACGATAATTTTAATGTTATCTGCGGACAGGGTACTGCCGCCCTCGAGCTGATGGAGGAGATACCCGACCTTGAAATAATTGTTGCCCCGGTAGGTGGAGGGGGACTGCTAAGCGGAACCGCAACTGCAGTGAAAGGGGTGAATGACCGGATAAGGGTGATTGGCGCTGAACCAAAGAATGCAGCCGATGCCTTTGAATCGTTAAGAACGGGTGTCCTGGTGCCCTCGGTAAATCCGAAGACAGTGGCAGACGGGCTACTGACATCGCTGAGCGAACGGACCTTTACCATAATCCGGAAAAGGGTGGATGAAATAATTACTGTCAGTGAGGAATCAATTATTGAAGCCATGCTGCTGGTATGGGAGAGAATGAAGATAATAATAGAACCCTCAGCGGCAACCGTACTGGCAGTGGTCAGTGAGAACCGCGAACTTTTCGAAGGGAAGAAGACAGGCCTGATATTCAGCGGTGGTAACGTCGATTTCCGCAAACTTCCCTTCTAGTCGCTGAGAATGAAACCTGCCCTGACAGGATAATGGTCAGAAAACCTGACTTTGGAGACATTGAACCGTACCGCTTTAACCCTGTTGTCGTGCAGTATGTAGTCAATCCTGTTAGGCGGATAATTCCCCTTGTAGGTGAATCCGGCCCCGTATCCCGCTTTCAGGAAGCTGTCCGTCAGTCCTTTCCTGATCTTCCTGTATGAATAGGAAACAGGTGTGTCGTTGAAGTCGCCTGTTACTATTACCGGATATGGAGAGTTGTCAATGAATGCCTTCAGAACCTTTGCCTGCGAAGCCCTTTTGACGAATCCGTCGCGGAGACTCATATATAAATTCCTGATCTCGGAATAACGCGACTCCTGGTTCCCCATTATGCCGGCGATGAATGATCGTTCCGTCCTGCCCAGTCTGAACGATTGCAGGTGATTGTTGAATATCCTGAAGGTGTCGCTGCCTATTGTCAGATCTGTATAGATGGTAAGACTCGGGGAGTTTGGATGAATTATTTCTCCCCGGTTTATTATGGGGAACCTTGAAAAGGTAGCTATACCGTAGGCCCCTGTTGCTCCCCTGCCTGTCATTTTTACATGCGACTCTATCTGTTGTCCCATGGCTGATGAAAATCTTCCCGTAATCCCTCTCCAGTCGTTCCCGGCATAATACTCCTGTATGCATAGAATGTCAGGCTGTTCCTCTGTTACGAGATTGAGTATTTCCGTTTCTGTGCTGACTGTTCCAGGTCCTTCATAAAGGTTGAAAAGCCTTACATTGTAACTCATCAGAGAGAACAGTGGTTCAACACCGGAGGCAGCCCTGGAGGGTTTGATGTAGTTCATCAAATGACTGAACCCCAGCAGTATGACCCCAACAGAAAGAAGAGCCTGCAGTTTAAGGTTTACTGCCCAGATGACGGCAATAACAACATTGATTATCAGCAGGTAGGGGTACATTAACCCGAAAAATGCCGGCAGAATGAAGTCTTCGGGACTGATGAGTACGGCAAGGTATGACAGCAGCAATAATCCCGCAAATAAAATGTTTATGGCAAGCAATATTTTCCTGAAGAGCTTTCGCATACCTTTATTTGAACATAAAATTACCGGAAAAAGATAATAACTGCCGGTTTGACTTCATGTTATTTGACAGATGGGGTGATTGTGTTGACGAAACAACGGGTTTACCCGACTAATTTTTTCCCTGGCTTTCGGAAAAGAGCTTCTGCTTCTCCTCACTGGTAAGGGAATCATAACCGGCCTTGCTTATCTTGTCCAGAATCCTGTTGATTTCTGTTTGGTGCTCGGTCCTGACCCTGTTATATTCATAATCGCTGCGCGGCGGTTTCTTGTGAGTTACCTTCAGTTTTCTGCCTGGCTTCAAAATGGTTGCCAGGGTGTCGATAATCCTGTTGAGACCCTTTCCGAGATCGGTGCCTCTTTTCAGGCTGAGCGACCAGATCAACCCGAAAAGTGCACCCCCCATGTGAGCAATCTTGCCTCCGGTATTTACCGAGAAATCAAAAACCGTGGTAAGCAGGAAGATGAACAATGCCAGGTACTTCAGTCTTATCCTTCCGAAAAGAAAGAGGAGTATCTCATTTTCGGGAGCCCAGACTGCTATTGCCACAACTATGGCCATAACCGACGCCGAAGCCCCGAGAGCAACTGAATCGGTTACAATATTGCCAAAAGCCGGCAGCAGATTGAAAAAGGCAACATAAACAATGGCTCCCGACAACCCCCCCAGCAGATAAAGCGCAACAAGCTTCTTCTCGTCGAGGTACATGAGGAAAATCTTGCCGAACCAGTAGAGAACCATCAGGTTGAAGAGAAGGTGAAAGAACCTCTGGTGAAGGAACATGTATGTGAGTGGTGTCCAGAAACGGTCAGCCAGATCAGGCAGAAAGGCAGGAACAGCCAGATGTCCGATAAAAATTCCTGGCAGCAGCGGTTTTGATGCAAGCACCGCTATCACCTCCACGATCTTGACTATAAGGAATATAGCCCCGTTAAAATAGAGTAAACGTGTCAGATTGCTGCCATGCCTGAAGGTGGTTCTTATCTCATGCCAGATGCTCATCAGTACAACGTTGTGGTTGTTTTTCTCCAGATCCTGATGAGGATGTATCCGAACAGCATGCCTCCGATATGTGCAGCATGAGCTACATTACTGCCGGGTTGCATGATTGCCAGGTAAAGCTCTATTGCCCCGTAAGCCAGTACGAAATACTTTGCCTTGATGGGTATGGGCGGGAAGAGCAACATGAGCCTGGTATTGGGGAACAGTACCCCGAAAGCCAGCAGTATACCGAACACGGCTCCTGAAGCTCCGACAGTAGGGGTGTTAAGTATCAGCTGCATCTCACGCATGACGGGGTTCGTAAATACCTGTCCCCTTCTTATGTATTCAATGCCATGGTCGAGAACGGTCTGCAGTTCAGCAGGTGAAATGACAGAAAGCAGTTTTGAATACTGCAGGAAGATGACAGCCTCGTGGATAAGGGCTGCTCCAAGCCCGCTTACGAAGTAATATATAAGAAACCTGCGGGGACCCCACACTGTTTCAAGGACCCTGCCAAACATGAAAAGTGCGAACATGTTGAAGAAGAGGTGTGCAAATCCTCCGTGCATGAACATGTGTGTGATAATCTGAACAGGCCTGAAAAGTTCCGATTTCGGGAAATGAAGTCCCAGGTATTCACTCAGGGATATATTGAATGCATTCGCTGCAGTAAAGTCTGCCAGCAGTACGAATACATTTATCAGAATAAGGTTTTTGACAACCGGGGGAAGTCCGACAAATCCTCTGGAGTATCCTGTCATCGTATTTTTTTTGTCATGAGTTAATCTTTGCACAATTAGCGGGCCAAAGCACCGAACCGGTCCCGGAGTCGACAATTTGGCAGTCAGCCGTCATTTGAATTTCTTGTCAATTTCGTCTATAGGGGTGATTACCAGTACCGGTTTTCCTGAGGGTGAATAATTTGGGGCAGAGCATGCAAAGAGCCGGTCAAACAACTCCTCCATTTCGGGGGCAGTAAGGCTCCTGCCGTATGGTATGGCCGATGCCCTGGCAAGTGAGGCTGCCACCTTCTCCCTCTCACTGAGTGATGGATCGGAGAGTGTCTCCCTGTATCCCGATATGAAGCTTTCAATGATGTTCTTAATTTCACCCTGGGGCAGTTCCCCGGGGTGACCGCTTATCGCTATCGAAGTGGGATTAAGTACCGATATGTCGTATCCTATCTGTTGCAGGTCGGCCATGATATCTTCGAATATCAGCATTTCATCCCTGCCAAGCTCAATGGTTACCGGGAAGATGGTCTTCTGCACCGGTCTTTCAGCTGACTTCAGAATCCTCAGGTATTCCTCGAAAAGGATCCTTTCATGGGCCCTCTTCTGGTCAATTATCATCAGACCCGACTTGGCAGGCGAAAGGATGTACCTGTTTTTCAGGTTGAAAAAATTGCGGGGTGCGGCAGCATGTCCGGTATCAGCGTTCTGCCCATCGGTGCCATAAAGATTCCTGCTCTTGTCAATGTGCCATTGAGGCGGGTTGTCAACCCCCATCATGGCCATCTGCGACCGGTAGGCATCTTCACTATCGAATGGATTGAAGGAGGTATTGACCCTTATGTCGGGTTGATGGGGGAAGGTATCGTTGCCGGTTGTGACGGGTATGTCGATCATGCCTTCAGGCCCGAAATCGATTGAGGGTGCCACGTTGAACCTGCCCAGTGACTCCCTTACGGTAGCATGGATTATCTGCCATATTGCCCTTTCATCCTCAAACTTTATTTCCGTTTTCGTGGGGTGTATATTCACATCTATTGACCCCGGATCAGCATCGAGGTAAATAAAATAGGAGGGTGTGGTTTCGGGAGGAAGAAGGTTGTGAAAGGCTTCAAGTACCGCCTTATGAAAATAGGCATGTCGCATAAATCTGCCGTTGACGAAAAAAAACTGCTCTCCAGCTGATTTCCTTGCAAATTCAGGCTTGCCGATGAATCCCGATACATTCACTATGCTGGTTTCAGCCGATAAACCGACAAGACTCTGGCTCATAGTCTTGCCGAAAATGGTCACTATCCTCTGCCGGTGGTTCGTGGAGTGAAGATTGTAAATCTCACTGTCGTTATGATGGAGTGTGAATTTAATGCCGGGGTGCGCAAGCGCAATTTTCTGGAATTCGGTTATTATGTGTCTCAGCTCTGTACTTTCGGTCTTCAGGAACTTCCTCCTGGCAGGTACATTATAAAAGAGGTTCTTTACCGTAAAGATGGAACCCCTGGGCGAGCTGCAGGGTTCCTGTGTCTCGACCCTTGATCCGGAAATGATGATGCGGGTCCCGGTTTCATCTTCCCACCTGCCCGTCCTGAGTTCCACCATTGCCACAGCGGCTATCGATGCCAGCGCCTCGCCCCTGAATCCCTTGGTTGATATGGCGAACAGATCGGCGGCACTGCTTATCTTTGATGTGGCGTGCCTTTCAAATGACAGTCTTGCATCGGTCTCCGACATCCCCGATCCGTTGTCGGCAACCTGTATCATGGTCTTTCCCGCATCGCGCACCACTATAATTATTTCCGAAGCTCCGGCATCGACAGAATTTTCAGCCAGCTCCTTGACGACAGATGCCGGCCGCTGAATGACCTCACCCGCCGCTATCTGATTAGCCACCGAATCGGGCAGAAGTTTTATGACATCGGGCATTCGGGAAAATATTACAGGTGCCAGAAAATGTAGAGTACAAGAAACAGCAGCAGCAGTATTATTAATAATCGGATGGATGAGTTACGCTGAACGCGCGCCTGTTTCTTCCTGAACCTCGAATCGAAGGAACCCCTGGTGATTCCGGTACGGCTCTTAGCTCCTTCGTCCTCAATCTCGATGCCCATCTCATTTTTAATCCGGTTTATTCTATCCTCCCGCTCCTCTTTTTCCTTATCATAATAGCGCGGAACATAGTTGTAACCCTTGGGCTTGCCCGGCCTGAAGAAACTTGGAATTCCCATCTCCTTTCATATTTTTGACAAAAGTACGGTTTTTTTTGGCATTTTGCTGATTAATGAACTAACTTACAGTATGTTTCTGATCATGTCAGGATCGTTTAATATAAACACTAAGTGTATGATAAAGAGGGTTATAGGAAGCCTTGCGCTTTCTTTGGCGCTCCTCCTGACCGGTTGCTCAGGCAACCAGCAGCTGAAGGTAACTACCTTTAATATCAGGTATGACAATCCCGGTGACGGACCAAATGCCTGGCTAAACAGGGCGTCATTCGTTGGCGATTTTATCAGTAAAGAAAAGCCTGATCTTTTCGGATTGCAGGAGACTTTGCTGCACCAGTATGAATTTCTTCGAACCCGGCTTGAGGGATATGGCTCTGTGGCGGCAGGAAGAGATGACGGACTGACGGGAGGGGAAATGTGCCCTGTATTCTATAGCAGGCAGCGTTTTGAATTGCTTGACAGTGGCACGTTCTGGCTGTCGGAAACACCCGATCTTCCCGGAAGCAAAGGGCCCGGAGCAGTTCTGCCAAGGATAGTCACATGGGTGCAACTGAGGGAAAAGGAGGGAGGAAGGAAGCTTCATTTCTTCAACACTCACTTCAGCCATGTATCTGACTCGGCAAGAATAATGAGTGCCATGATCCTGTCGGGAGCAATAAAGAACGTTGCCGGTGAGGGTTTCTTTGTACTGACCGGAGACTTCAACCTGCTTCCGGAAAGTCGTGCCTACGAAGTGCTGACTGGTGTGGGAGCACCCTGGCACGTCCTATATGATTCCTATGAAATGTCGGCAAGTCCCCCGTCGGGTCCCTCATACACTTTCAACGGATTCTCCGACAAACCGGGAGAAGGACGTATCGATTACATATTCCTTCCGGCAGGTACAAGGGTGTTGTCACACCAGACTGTGGTGGCGAAACAGGGAGAGCTATTTATTTCCGATCACTGGCCCGTAACGGTTACCCTTCTGTGGTAGGTATTCAGTTCTCTGTTTGCTATATTTGTAAATGATGACCTGTATCAAAATCCGGCCGAAGCTAACGGAGGCCAGCTGGAACATAACACAAATAACCATTTCGATTAATGAAAAAGATCAGAGTCTTCCTGAGTGCCATCCTGCTTGTACTGATTCTGTTATTCAGCCTGCAGAACCTTAATATCATGACTGTCAGGATGTTCACATGGAGTATCTCCTTGCCCAAAGCCATTGTGATCATACTGACCTATATACTGGGGATGATGACCGGCGGAATGCTCTCCTCCCTGATGCGTGATCTCTTCTCGGCCACATTCAGGGAAAACAAGGAGAAAGAGCAGGCCAGCTGAGCCCTGGAAGCTTATATGTATGCTGAAATGCTTAATAAGTGTTAATACAACACCTGAATTCTCATTTTTAGATTAACTTGCGGGTAGAAGCCACTGACGGAGGGTTTTTAAGGAGATAATTCAGGATCAATTTAAATAATAAAGGCTATGAAAAAGAAATTATTCGGGGTATTGTTCTCCCTGTCTGCAGCGCTGGCGCTGATTGTCGGCTGTGTCTCTTCTGACACTGATACAGCCGCTTTGAGTAAGGAACTTAATGTGAAACTGCCAGGGATACCGGGCCCCATTGACCCTCAGGTGGTTCAGGATCAGGACGATATGACATGGGATGATTATAAGCCCATACCCGGTATCAACTGGGCCGATCCTTCGATCAAACCCGAGAGAGAGTTCAAAATGGCGCTTGTGGCGGTTGATTTTCCCGACCAGCCATTCGTCATTACCCAGCCCAGGCATTCCGACCTGTTCGGAAATCCGCAGGTAAAACCGATAGGCAGGGATGAAGTTCCTCAATTCTATGCCGATTTCTGGCTTAAACCCAATAAGTATAATTATGGCCAGACCATAAACGGCTATTGGATGGAACAGTCGAGGGGCAAGTTCGGGATAACGCTTCTCGAGCCTTTCGGCCCCTATCTCATGCCGCGCCCCCACTGGGCATATGGCCTTAACGAGCATAGGCAGAATGACCAGACACCCGATGGCAGCAGGGCCAGGTACAGGATGGAACGCGATGTCGACTCCCTATGGAGGGCCGACAAGGGTGACATCAGGAGCAACTATGATGCGATCCTGAGGGTTTATGCAGGGTATGATGAGACAGGTGTATGGCAGGAATTCGGGGAGATGAAGTTCCTGAAGGACGAAATACCCGCAGAATGGGGCAATCCCAATCCTGACATGCCAAGGTGGGTGCCGACACGGTATGTGGAGTGGACATCATGGAAGGCAGGCCAGATGCAATGGGGACTATCGTCAATAAGGCAGGGAGAGAACTCGGGTACCATAACCCATGAATTGGGACACTTCGCTTTCCGGATTGGCGACAATAACAACAATCCATATGTACAGCCCTATAGAAGGGTTGGTTCGGGAACCTGGGATATGATGGACCGGGGATCGTTCAACGGACCGGGCGGACCCCACATGAGGTGGGTTGTCCCTCCGAACATGGGTGCTGCAATGCCGGCAGGACTGATGCTCAGGAACAGGATGGTAAACGGCTTTATAACGGAAGATGATGTGATAACACTGAGCCGGACCTCACTGGCAGCAACAGGGCTGGCAGTGGCAGACATCACTTCAAGGGCCGTGGAACCTCTGCCGGGTTCATTTGCCGGACTGATAGTCAGGCTCGATGGCGAAGAACCCCACGACAGGACTCCCTTCTCCGATCCGGCAACTGATCCGCTGTCACAGGGTAATCCGACCTTCAACTTCTATTCAATGGAGGTTGTCCAGCGTATTGGATACGACTCCTTTACACCCGACAACGGTGTGCTTCTTGCCAAGAACAAGGACCGTGAGGGAAGAAACGGCGGTCCTAACCAGTTCAACTGTTTCAACTGGGTTATTGACGCTCACCCGGAAGATATTAATGTTGTTGACTATATAAGGCCCGACGGGGTGGAGGTGATGAGGACCATTGCCGACTACCGGCAGCTCAACGATGCGCTTTTCCATGCCGGGACCCGCTCAGGAAGTGAGTTCGAGTTTATCGACATTCCTAACGGACTTCATTTCTATGTTATTGATATAGCCAGAGATCAGAATGGCATACTGAGTTATACTGTCGGGGTGCGCTCAACCGAAGAAAACAGCGACAGGGAACGCTCATTTTCCTTATCGGCACCCGAGGTTCCGGAAATAACCGGCAAGGCAGCCCTGATACCGGTTACCATTACCAACAACGATCCCTCCTTCGTTGCCGATACGGCTTTTCACCCGGTGAAAAATGCGGAACAGTATCTGCAGAACGATATCTACCGCATAAGCGCAGAAGTCAGTGGTGCGGGCTGGGACGCCGTTATGATCAACGAACTTGCATCTCTCCGAAGCGGGGAATCGGCTGATATACCTGTATTTGTAAGCGCGCCCCGGTCGGGTAGTGCGGTGCTCACTGTTACAGCTGTGTCGGAAAGCGATCCCTCCGTAAAAAAGGAGGTGGTCATAAACCTCAGAAAATAAACCGGGAGATCAGAAACAACAATATTGAATGAGATTATTTTTTGCGGGCCTGGTATGCCTGATCATCTTCCCGGCCATGTCGCGGGCACAGATGCTGAACCTTCCCGACCTGGTAAGGATATGCCTGAGCAGCGACATGGAGGCTGCCGTCAGTGAACTGAAGGTAAAAGGCTGGGCATCGATGGATTCCAGCCTCGACCAGGAAACAGGAATGCAATATGATACCTGGTCATACGGGACCAGCCATACGGAATATATCGATGAATATTCGATGGCCTCCCCCGCATACCTGAACATCATCTCATCGGATGGGAATATTACGGGGCTGTATTATACCGTCTTTGAGTTTGATCAGTATAACGGTATTTACAGTTCGATAAAGTCAAATGGTTTCAGGAAAGTCAGGCCGAAGGATCTGAACAGGGATGACATTACTGCATGGTCGGATGGCAGGTTGCTGCTGTTCTTCAATGCTGAGGAGGTTGGCGATGATGAGGATGCGGAAATGTCATATACCGCATATACCGCTTATCTCCTGAGAAAGGCTGACAAGGATTCTCCCGGTGCGGAGGGTTTCAGGCAGGAGTTCTATCCCGGCGGGGAACTCGGGGCGGAGTACACGCTCAGGGATGGCAAGCCGGAAGGACTCGTGAAGATATATGACCAGGCAGGGTTCGTGGTACAGGAGGCAAACTACCGGAAAGGGGTGCTGCACGGAACCAGGAAGTTCTGGTTCCCGTCGGTTGACCAGAATACCGGCCTTCCTATTGAAGAATCGGGGGAACTCTACCTCGTTTCGAACTATTCGAGGGGCCTTCAGCACGGTGAGGAGACCTGGTATTATCATGCTTCATACGTTCCTTACCCCTGCGAGAGACCCGACAGCGCCGGAGCAATGGTTGCTGATACCTGCAGGATGCTGGTGATAAAAAAGGAGTTGGAAATACTCAATTACCGGAACGACCTTCTCCATGGAGAATACATCAGTTATAATGAAGAGGGCGAGGTAGTAAGCAAGGGCCGCTATAAAAAAGGCATGATGACTGGAAAATGGTATAACAAACCGGAGGAAGAGGAGAGGTAATTACTTTTTTTATTAACTTGGTAAGGCATTTCCTTTAGTGTCTCATTTCATTCGTTACCGTCATGCTGGTGAAAACCTATACCGGTACGGTAATCGGGATAGATGCCGTTACCATAACCGTCGAGGTCAATACATCGCAGGGAGTGAGGTTCTTCCTCGTGGGGTTGCCCGATGTTGCAGTCAGGGAGAGTCAGCAGAGGATTGAATCGGCCATGCGAACCCTGGGTTTCCGGTGGCCGGGCAAACAGGTGGTCATAAACATGGCGCCGGCTGATATCAGGAAAGAGGGGGCTGCATTTGACCTGCCCCTGGCAGTAGGTGTACTTCTCTCGGATGAAAAGATTAACTCGTTCAACGGCGACAGGTTCATGATTATCGGAGAGCTGTCGCTCGACGGGGCAATCAAACCGGTGAGGGGTATATTACCGGTAACCATAAGGGCCCGCGATGACGGCTTCAGGGGGATCATCGTACCCGCCGGCAACGCACAGGAAGCTGCCGTGGTTGAGGGAATAGATGTTTACGGAATGACCACCCTGGGCGATGTGGTTGACTTCTTCAACGGTTACCGCAGTTTCAGCCCGGTAAGTATAGATATAGCAGGTATTTTTGGCAGTGAGGCAAACAGGTATGATGCCGACTTCGCGGATGTAAGGGGTCAGGAAAGCGTTAAGCGCGCCCTCGAGGTGGCTGCTGCAGGCGGCCATAATATTCTCCTCATCGGCCCGCCAGGCGCAGGAAAGACAATGCTCGCAAAGCGAATCCCGACAATCGTGCCCCCACTAACCCTCGGGGAAGCACTGGAGACTACCAAAATACACAGCGTTGCCGGTAAGATCGACAGCAGAACCTCACTGATGGTGCGAAGACCCTTCCGGAGCCCCCACCACACTATATCAGACGTTGCCCTGGTTGGGGGAGGTACTTACCCGCAACCGGGAGAGATATCGCTTGCCCACAATGGAGTCCTCTTTCTCGATGAATTGCCGGAATTCAAAAGATCGGTGCTCGAGGTAATGAGGCAGCCGCTGGAGGACAGGGTGATAACAATCTCAAGGGCAAAATTTTCGGTCAACTATCCTGCCAGCTTCATGCTCGTGGCATCCATGAATCCCTGTCCCTGCGGATTTCATAATCATCCCGACAGGGAATGTTTATGCCCTCCAGGGTCAGTGCAGAAATACCTTTCACGGGTTTCCGGCCCGCTTCTCGACAGAATTGATATGCATGTGGAGGTGGTACCCGTAAACTACGATAAGCTCGCCGGTACTCCCTCCCCCGAATCTTCATCGGCAGTTCGTGAAAGGGTAGTCCGTGCCCGGGAAATACAGCAAAATCGCTTTGGAAAATTCCAGGGGATATACTGCAACGCCCAGATGACAAGCCAGATGATGCGTTACTTTTGTCGTCCCGGCGATGCTGCTGCCATCCTGCTCAAAAAGGCAATGGAGATAAGAGGCCTTTCTGCCAGGGCTTATGACAAGATACTGAAAATGGCTCGAACCATTGCCGATCTCGACGGTTCGGAAGGAATCGGAACGGAACATATTGCCGAGGCAATAAACTACCGAAACCTCGACCGCGAAGGTTGGGCAGGATAAAAATTCAAAAAAAATCTGTTTCAATTGTATTTGTAAAAAATAATATTATATATTTGCAATATAAAAGATACTTATATAATATGAAAAACAGTATTTCGACCGATCTGATAAGGGGATCATTAAAGACCATTGTGCTGAAACTGCTGAAGGAAAACGGCCGGATGTATGGTTATGAGATAACCAGGCGGGTGGAGGAGCTGACAAAGGGAAGTGTCAGGCTGACATTCGGGGCCCTGTACCCTGTGCTTCACAAGCTTGAGAAGGAGGGTATTCTTGTAACTGAAGCTGAGAATTACAACAACCGCACGCGGATATACTACAGCCTTACTCCGGGGGGTGTTTCGATGGTTGCCATCAAGCTCCGTGAACTTGAGGAGTTCATTGAGGCACTCAGGAGAATTGCAGAACCTCAGACAGGAACGAATTATGCCTGACCTTGACAGGGGACATATTGAACTGATCGCGCATGACATTGCACGACATGACATCTGTTATTCTCACCTGGGGGATGAACTTATTGACCATGTATGCTGCGAGGTGGAGAGCGAAATGGGAAATGGTTTCGACTTTGGCGAGGCTTATACCAGGGTAATGAACCGTATAGGTCCGCAAAGATTCCGAAAGATACAGGAAGAGACTCTTTATGCTGTTGACACCAAATACCGGAATATGAAAAAAACGATGAAGGTTTCAGGCATAGCCGGGACAATCATACTTGGCTTTGCCGCAATGTTTAAGATTCAGCACTGGCCTCCGGCCGGAATATTGCTGACTCTGGGAGCTGTTACACTGGCATTTGTCTTCATGCCGTCATCCCTCATGGTGCTATGGAAGGAATCGCATAGCAGGAAAAGGCTCTTCCTCTATATCTCAGCATTAATGGCAGGAGCCTTTTTTATTATTGGTACGTTGTTCAAGCTTCAGCACTGGCCAGGGGCAGGCGTGATACTTACAATATCGGCCATCAGCGGGGTGGTCCTGTTCATGCCGGCATTCATCGCCGGCAGGTTGCGGGAGCACGGTAAGGGTCAGGTAGGAGCTATTACCGTTCTGGCTGCGGTTGGAGCGATGCTGTATGGAACAGGTATGTTCTTCAAGATCATGCACTGGCCTCTCTCAGGCGCTCTCATGTTTACAGGAATGGTTGTCCTTTGCCTTGTGGCAGTACCATGGTATACAGTTATAACCTGGAAAGATGAAGCTCATATTAGCGCCAGGTTTATATACCTGTTGACAGGATTGCTTTTGGTAATTGTCCCGGGAGCTCTCATTAACCTGAACCTGCAACGGTCTTTCGACGAAGGATTCTACAGGTTCCATGAAGACCAGGTAACAATGAGACATTACCTGACGGAAAACAATGATTTACTGGTTGCATCTAACTCCGGTTCCCCGGATTATGAGATTATGACCGGACTTAACAGGAGGACATCTGAAATGATTGAACTGATTGGCCTGATCCAGGAAAAGATGTTCCTGTTGTCAGGGGGCATGCCTGAGAGCCCTGTAGAGGAGGCCGGTACGATCAGCGGTAACGGGTCGATACGGGGTAGGTGGGGAATGCCTTTCCAGCCTTTTGCCGAGATTGTCTCAACGGGGCCGGGAACCCTGGCACAGAAGGAGCTTGATGAAGCACTCTCGGGTTATGTTGATTACATTAACGGTTTCCTGCCCGGGACTGAAGCCGGAAGATACGACTGGCTTGTTGATTTGTCGGATAATTTCAGGGCAATGCCGGGTGAAGAGAAGAATTTGTCGCTGATATCGTGGATGCATTCCCTTGAACTGTTGAAAAACGGGATACTAATCGCTGAAACTGATATTCTCAGGTCACTTGCCGGTAACAACTAATACACGGAAATCATGAAACAGAAAATATATGTATTGGGGTTGGTAACTTTTCTGATAATATTCGCAGGAGTATTTTTCAAGTTAAACCACTGGCCGGGAGCCGGTTATATGCTCATGGCCGGGATGATGCTGCTGGTACTGGTTTTTCTTCCGCTGGCTCTTATCAATCATTACAAGGCACAGGAAACAGGTAAACACCTCCTGTTGCACGTTGTTACCTGGCTGACATGCCTGGTAGTCTTTACCTCCATGCTTTTCAAGATACAGCACTGGCCCGGAGCCGGCATACTCCTGTTTATTGCCCTGCCGTTTCCATACCTGGTTTTCCTGCCTGTATTCCTCGTATCGACTGCCAGGGAGAAGGATTTCAGCATACAGAATACCGTTTTCATACTTTTTCTCCTGGCCCTCAATTCAGTCTTCGCTGCCCTTCTGGCCCTGAATGTTTCAAGAGACAAAATCGAGGACAGTTATAACCTTGCCAGGCAGTATAACAGGGTCGAGAGGGTTCTTGATGAAATGTCCTCAGGAATTGAGGATTCGCCCGTCACCATCTCCATTGATGAGTCACTGAAGGTTATAAGGGAATTCAAGGAATTGATACTTGGTGCCGAGGGGACCTCCTATTCCCAATGGGAAGAGGAAGCCGGAGTAAGGCTTATGACTGATTCGTGGAATACCCGCAGGAAGGCTTTCCCGATCATCACCGAGGGAGTTATAACGGGGAAGCTTGAATCGGCTCTGGTAAACCTTGTAACGGAATCGGAGAAGGTCTACGGAACCTCGGGACTCACAGGGGATTTGCCGGAAATACTGGGACTGACACCAGATGACAGAAATAAACTCTCCCTTGACCTCCGGTATATTTCCGGAGATCTTTCATGGACACTGATCTGGCTCGATGGACTTGAGACCAACCTGAAACTGTTAAGATTATCTCTCTCCGATTGATCCCCGTTCAGGCAGGGCTCAAGACATGCCGGAATAGTTGCCTGAAATTCAGTACGAATCCTGCCCGGTAATTCCGGCGCCGGGATAAAAAATTGTTTTGCCTTCTGCTTGAGGTCTGCAATATTTATCTATATTT
>JAVEWX010000239.1:0-3382 GCA_034004335.1 Bacteroidales bacterium
TTTACCTTTGTCTGCTCAAAAAACCGTATGGGGATTATTTACAACCTGGGAATATTACTGTACAGGGCTCTTGCCCGGTTTCTTTCACCATTCAGCGAAAAGGCATCTTTATGGTCAGGAGGACAGGATGAGTGCCTGAAGAAATTGAGCGGCACTATAAAAAAAGGTGAAAAGTATATATGGGTGCATTGTGCTTCACTGGGAGAATTTGAGCAGGGACGCCCTGTGATAGAGGCTGTCAGGAAGGCAAGAGCTGATTACAGGATCATCATTACTTTTTTTTCACCTTCGGGCTATGAAGTCAGGAAGAACTGGCCTCTGGCTGATGTAATATGCTACCTTCCTGCCGACACCCCATCGAATGCCAGAAGGTTTGTCAGTGTCGTCAGTCCTGAAATGGCTCTTTTCGTGAAGTATGAATTCTGGAACAATTATCTGAAAGAGCTGCACCGTAATAAAATTCCCGTATACCTCATTTCGGGTATCTTCAGAAAAAGCCAGCATTTTTTTCACTGGTACGGAGGGTTTTTCCGTGCCATGCTGAGGCGCTTTTCATGGATATTTGTGCAGGATGAAGCCTCCCGCGATCTTTTGCTGTCGGCAGGGATAGAAAATGTGTCTGTTGCCGGCGACACACGTTTTGACAGGGTGCTGGAGATAGCTTCGGAAGCGAAGGTCATCCCGGAAGTTGAGGCTTTCAGGGGCGATGAGAAGCTCCTGGTGGCAGGAAGCAGCTGGAAGCCGGATGAGGAGATCATGGCCCGGTACATAAACAGTTACCCTGAGAAGATGAAATGGATCTTTGCCCCCCATGAGACTGATCCTGATAATTTAAGAAGGCTTGAGAAGCTTTTCAAAGTGAAGAGTGTCAGATTTTCACGCTTCGGAAAAGATGATACCGATGTTAGGGTAATGATTATTGATAATGTGGGTATGCTGTCATCGGTATACCGCTATGCCTATGTAGCTGCAGTAGGCGGGGGATTCGGGAAAGGCATACACAATGTTCTGGAGCCGGCCTGCTGGAGCCGGCCTGTTTTATTCGGCCCGGAGCACGGAAAATTCCGTGAAGCTGTCGATCTGATAGCTGAGGGAGGAGCAGGCACTTTCAGTGATTACAATGAATTCAGGGACCTTCTTGACAGATGGCTCACGGATGAAGATCTCTACATAATGGTTGCCGGTTCTGCCGGGAGGTATGTTAAAAAGAATAGCGGGGCGACAGCTATGATCATAACAAAAATAATATAAAACCACCCCTGAAAATATCAACACCTAAGGCTTAAAACCTGTCAGTGCCGAATTCTTAAGAAAGTACAAAAAGATTTCAGACTCTATACTTCAATATGGGTTTGATAAATCGCTGAAAACTTATTGAAAAGGCGTTTAAAAGTTGTTAATAATTAAGGAATGCCAATTCTGACTTATTGTGCCCGTAGCTGTAATTTCGTCCTCTGCCCAGGAAGAACTGCGGCTCAATCCGAACCAATTGAATTTCAATGCTTTTATAAAATTGCAACTACAACTAAAACTTTCATAACTTACTCAACTATGCGAAAACTAAAATTTACTCTCATGCTGTTGTTCCTGATTATAGGGTCAGCAACCCTCATGGGTCAGGTGACAACCTCTTCTCTCACTGGCAAGGTAACTGAGGAGAATGGTGATCCAATGGCCGGGGCGACGATTGTGGCCACCCACATGCCATCAGGTACCATCTATGGTGCCGTTGCCAATAGTGCGGGCATCTATTCAATCCAGGGCATGCGTCCGGGCGGTCCTTATACGGTCAATGTATCTTTCGTCGGCTACAAAACCCAGAGCTTCACTGAGATTACCCTGTCGCTCGGAGAAAATACAAACCTGAATTCGACCATGGTATCAACCACGACCGCGATGACAGAGGTTACCGTGATTGGTTACGCGACATCAAAATTCAGTACCACGCAAACCGGTGCGGTGACGAACCTCACAAATACCCAGATAGCTAATATGCCTACAGTAAGCCGAAGTATTATTGATGTTACCCGCCTTTCACCTTACGGAGGGAATGGTATGAGCTTTGCAGGCTCTGATGGTCGTACTGCTAACTTTACAGTGGATGGAGCGAATTTCAACAATAACTTCGGTTTGAGTTCTGCTCTGCCCGGTGGAGGCAACCCTATTTCCATTGAAGCTATCCAGGAATTACAGGTTGTAATCGCTCCATATGATGTTCGTCAGACGAACTTTATAGGTGGTGGTGTAAACGCTATTACAAAATCCGGTACAAATACCTTTAAAGCCAGTGCCTATGTTTTTCACAGAAATGAAAACATGCGCGGTGATGCTGTCAATGGCATGCAAATCGCAGGTGCGCGTGCTGTTGACCGCAATACAACTTATGGTTTTACTTTTGGCGGACCTGTCATCAAAAACAAATTGTTCTTATTTGTAAACGGTGAAATTGCTAAAACACCAACAGTTGTAAATCGCTGGAGAGCTTCAACGGATGGTGACGCCGATGCCGACAATTATATTTCGCGCACAACAGAGAGCGATCTTCAGACAGTTTCTGATTATGTTAAAAGTGAGTATGGATATGAAACGGGATCGTTTACAGATTTCCCTGCTGATGAAAACAACTACAAACTTCTTGCGCGTCTGGATTGGAATATCACAGACAAACATCGTCTGGCCTTGCGATATAACTACACAAAAAACCTTTACTGGAACCCGCCAAACGCTTCATCTATGGACGCAGGTACCCGTATGTCTGAGGCAAGAATGTCACAAGCCTCAATGTCGTATGCAAACTCAATGTATTCCATGAACAATCTCGTTCATTCATTCTCTTTTGACTTAAACAGCCGATTGACCGATAACTTATCCAACCAGTTCCTGGCAACATTCTCAAAACTTGACGATGTCCGCGGATCTACTTCCGATGAATTCCCTTTCATCGATATATTGAAAGACGGGCAAGCCTATCTGTCTTTAGGGTATGAGCTTTTCACCTGGAACAACGCTGTTCACAACAAAGTATGGAACATTAAGGATGAGTTGACTTATTATTCAGGTAGCCACAAAATTGTCGGAGGTATCGCATATGAATACAAGATGGCAGATAATGCTTATATGCGTAACGGTACAGGATACTATCGCTACTCAAGTCTTGACGACTTCTTAAACGAAGGAACACCTGAAATTGTAAACCTGACTTATGGTTATGACGGTGAGAGCAATCCTGCAGCCCGCATAAGAACAAACAAAATCGGAGTTTACGGACAGGATGATTGGAGCGTAGCTTCATACTTAAAACTTTCGTACGGACTTCGTATCGATGGGCTTTTCTTCAATAATAATGATCTGATAACAAACCAGGCTATTCTTGACCTTGATT
>JAVEWX010000240.1:0-3378 GCA_034004335.1 Bacteroidales bacterium
ACCAGGAAGGAAGTGTTCTGAATTATCTGTATTTCGGGGTATTGAAGGGAGTTTATCCTCCCCTTATTTTCCTGGGCATTGGGGCAATGACGGACTTCTCGTCGCTTATATCGAATCCGCGGCTCGTCCTCCTGGGTGCAGCAGCACAGGTAGGAATTTTTATCACTTTTATCGGTGCACTGGCATTGGGTTTTGCGCCTCCGGAAGCCGGTGCGATTGGTATTATCGGAGGAGCTGACGGACCTACAGCAATTTTCCTGTCCTCACGACTGGCAAACGGAGTCAATATTTTATCTGACGGGTCGACGGTGAAAAACCTCATAGGACCAATAGCAATTGCTGCATATTCATACATGGCGCTTGTGCCGGTTATCCAGCCTCCAATAATGAAGCTTCTTACAACGAAGAAGGAACGCTTGATCAGGATGAGGCCCCCGAGAGCCGTGTCGAAGATTGAAAAGATACTCTTCCCCATAATCGGGCTGTTGCTCACTCTGTTCATTTCGCCCAGTGCCCTGCCACTGCTCGGCATGCTGTTCTTCGGCAATATTCTGAAGGAATCGGGTGTTACAAAAAGGCTGGCTGAAACTGCCAGGAACTCACTTATTGATATAGTAACTATTGTACTCGGGCTTACGGTTGGCGCCTCGACACAGGCTGATGTATTTCTCACTTCCGACTCAATTCTGATCTTCTGCCTTGGTGCTGCTTCATTCATGGTTGCAACGGCAGGAGGTATACTGTTCGCAAAGCTGATGAATGTGTTCCTGCCTGAGGACAATAAGGTAAATCCGCTTATCGGAGCGTCCGGGGTGTCGGCAGTGCCCGACAGTGCGAGGGTTGCACAGATGGAGGGTCTGAAGGCGGATCCAACCAATCACCTCCTTATGCATGCAATGGCGCCCAATGTGTCGGGGGTTATAGGTTCAGCCGTTGCTGCCGGAATCCTGCTTAGTTTCCTTGGATAAATAAGATACAGATGAACAAGTACAAATGCTTTATCTGCGGATATATCTACGATGAGGAGCTCGGGGATTCCACGCTCGGGATACCATCGGGCACTCCCTTTGAAGAACTCCCCGATGACTGGCATTGCCCCATATGCGGTGCCGGGAAGGAAGAGTTCTATGAACTGGAACAGTAGGTGTCAGCGGGTTTTTATTGAGGGATGTTCCTGAGAACATCTTTTAGCAGTTCCCAGAACATTGAGGTAGTCTCTATGTTGATTCTTTCTTCCGGGGTATGAGCCCCCTTGATTGTCGGACCAAATGAGATCATATCAATTCCGGGGAATTTTTCATAGAAGAGCCCGCATTCCAGGCCAGCATGAATAGCCTTCACCTCAGGTTCCCTGCCAAAGAGCTTCTTGTATGAAGCCCTGGTGATTCTCAGTATTTCAGAATTTATGTCGGGTTTCCACCCCGGGTATCCTTCAGAATGAGTTACCGTGGCTCCGGCAAGCTTCATGCACGATTCCACCATCCTTGCTGCGAAACATTTACCCGATTCGAGTGAACTCCTCTGGGTGGTAACTATTTCAATTTCATTATCACCTATAGATTTAACAATAGCAAGGTTTGTGGAAGTTTCAACCAGGTCGTCCATATCCTTCGACCATGCCAGAACCCCGTGCGGGCATGCGTACAGCATATTAATCAGCCTGTCGCGGTCGTTGATATTCATAACACTGCCACTGTAGTCAACAGGCGATACTTCAAGCATAATGCCGGGATCGAGGTTGCCGTATTCTTCCTTCAGGATGGTATGGAAATGCCTTGCTTCGGCCAGAATCTGATCCTTGTCGCTTTCATTTACTGCTATTACCGCGAAAGCTTCTCTTGGTATGCCGTTGCGGAGATTTCCTCCATTGAATTCTGCCAGGGATATCTTATACTTTTCTGACAGCCTGCTCAGGAACCTGGCCATTTGCTTTATGGAGTTGGCAAATCCCTTGTGTATCTCATCACCTGAATGCCCTCCCGTAAGTCCGGTGAGCGATACCCTGAAGGTTGTCATTCCGGGGGCCATCCTTTCGAGTTTGACAGTCATCCTTCCAACCGTATCGATTCCCCCTGCACAACCTATAAACAGGATCCCCTCGTCTTCTGAATCGAGGTTGATCAGGATCCTTCCATCGATGAATTCACGGCTGATATTCTTTGCTCCTGTCATGCCGGTCTCTTCGTCAACGGTGAACAGGCATTCAAGCCTGCCCGTCTTAATGGTTCTGTCTGAGAGCAATGCAAGCTGTGCAGCGATTCCGATACCGTCATCTGCTCCCAGGGTTGTTCCATCAGCAGTAACCCATCCATCCCTGATTACCGGAGTGATGGGATCGTGGTACCAGTCGTGGGGGTGCCCGGAATCCTTTTCTCCAACCATGTCGAGGTGACTCTGAAGCACCACACATTTCATCTTTTCAAAGCCGGGAGAGGCTTCCCTGATAATAAGGATGTTGCCGGCTTCATCTTCCCGAAACTCAAGACCCTGGCCTGATGCAAAATTCCTGAGCCATTTTTTTATCTCATCTTCATGTTTGCTGATTCGCGGAATCCGGCAGATCTCTTCAAAGAAATGCCAGATACCGCCAGGTTCAAGATTTTTAAGGTGATTCATTTTATCTGATTTGCAGCATTGATGCCGAAAGGTGTAAATTTAATTAAAAATCAAATGACTGACATTATTCAATGAAATAACCAGCCTTCTGGCAGGGGCAGTTTCTGGTTGCCGCGACTTTCAACGGATACTTCAAGACCCAGGCCTCCGGTTCTCTGGAAATATTCCAGGCGGAAAGGGTGCAGACCTGCTGAGAGAGCCACATAACCGCTCTTTTCAACCATTCCGTGTATGCCATCGTTCTGAATTAAGGTTTCATCTCCGATGGTAAGTCTGCTGCCGTCGTCGGAAGTTACATGGAAACCATAAACGCCTGTATCGGGAACCTCGATAAAACCTTCGAACAGGAGGGCGAATCTGTTAGTGGTTCCTGCATGGGCAATTGATAATTCATCGGAAATAATAGTTGATGATGATTCCAGTGAATCTAAGTCGGGAAGCTGATTGAAGGTGCCCTCAAAAACCTTTATAGAGAGTCCTTTGCCATGGATTATCGTATCCTTTTCGGCAATTCGTGGTTCCTTCCGGGTAACGGTAAAGGAGACAGTACGGCTTTGGTTGCCGTTATACCATGCTTTCGCAAGCAGGGTTGTCGTCTCCGTTATTTTCTGGGGTGTGACGAAGAGGGGAGAGGAGGAGACCGGTTCCCTGCCATCGGTTGTATATCGAATAACTGCGGTTGTGTCGAATGATGCTAACCCGACATTGATGGTGTCTGTGAAGATGGAACATCTGTTGACCATATATGGAGGAATAATACCC
>JAVEWX010000241.1:0-3371 GCA_034004335.1 Bacteroidales bacterium
CTTATTTCGGTTACCGACCTCGATCCGTTAAGGTATTTCAGGATCAGTCCTGATGCAGTCCTGTCGCGGGCGACGGCAACACCCCTGTGCGCCGGATTGGCGGCTATGAACTCATTGATACCGCTCTCACTGGTTATGTTGAATTTTTTTCCTTTTACGTCGGGATGTACTGCCGGACGGATGTTATCATATTTTTTTTCGGCCGCTGACGGCTTTCTGACTGAAGGGGCGGGTACATTCAGCTGCTTGGCCTTTAATGCGGCGAACTCCGTCACCTGACGCTGAAGCGCCTGTTTGTATAGTTCCCATTGTGCTGTCTTGCTTTCCAGTATCCTTCCGGCTTCAGGCGAACCAGTGTATATTTCAGCTATTGACATCAGTGCTCCCAGTTCCCTGTCCGCCGCAAAACTAATAAGGTTCAGTGCCTTGTTCATCTCTGCGGGCAGGTTTTGTGCAGTTGCATTTTCAAGATACCCGAAAGCCTTTACCAGCTCCCTGCCGGCAACCCTCGAATACCCGAAACCGGATGTTGCGTCAACCAGTTGTGGAAGTACCTCGTCGCTGCAATTCGCTGCTGCGTAAGCCGTTGCGGCTCCGATGAATGCAACCCTCTTCATCTGGGTGGGATCTGATTTTGAGGGATCATCAGTGTCGGCATGGTACCAGTAGTCGGGCCATGTGAAGTACTCTATTGCCGGAACCGCAACCGAACCGTTGGTGAAGCAGATGTGATCGCTGCCGCCGGTGGCCTCATGTATGAAGAACCTGAATGCATCAAGAGATCCGTTTTTCTCCATCATGGGTATGGGGAAGTACTGACCTCCGGGTCTTCCGGCTGGTGTTCCCGACAGATAGACTATGTCATTAGTCCTCCAGACATAATTGAGGAGCGACTTCGCCAGGCCGTCATAATAGCTTGGGAGGTGGTTGGGACATTCACTCATGGTGAACCATGAATTGTTAATCCTGAGACCCTCCCCGCACATGTCCATGTTAATGTTTACGCTGAGCTTCTCAGTTATTTCAGGATTGTTTCTTATGAATTCGTTTGTGCCGGATATCTCATTTGGCCAGAGGAAGTATATGTTCCTTCTGGGTTGCGGCAGCTGCCCTGTCGATATCAGCTTGTGGAGAGCCCTCAGTATTTCCAGCTGAATCGCGCATCCGCTCATATTGTCGTTGGCTCCCCTTTTAACATAACCCTCAAACAGGTGAGCAGTAAAGATGACCCCCTTCTTTTCAGGTTCTGTTCCGGGGATCCAGCTGTAGACAGTCTCAAATTTATCCTGTTTCCTTTCTATCCTTGCCATACACCTGACAGTCAATTTTTTACCACTTTCCACATCCTCCATTAGCTCCGACCACTGTCGCCACGAAACCGTAAATCCGATTTTCAGGTTGTCGCCGGTTCCGTATGAACCGCTGCTGTAGACCACCTGGTTGGGATCGAAATACCTGTCGCGGCTGCTGAATGAAATAACCGCCGCTATGCCGGCCTTGTCGAGAGCCTGTGCAACATCGCCACGCGCATGCGACCACATCAGCGCTACCTTGCCACGGTAATCACCCCCGGCAAGAATATCATTAAGGTCTCCCGACGGGGGCAGGTAAGCCAGGTCACCGGTTATGTCGGCCGACCGTGAACCGCTTGCCACAAGCGCCGCATCGGCTCCAAGGCGTGCCACAAGCCGTTTTTCCGGAGCGGTGATCCAGAACTCAGCCTCGAAGGGGTAGTCGAAGGTGCGTTCGCTGTCATACCTTAACAACTCGGTTGTCTCTATTCCATACCCCCTGACAAGTTCGTATATCTTTCCCGACTCGTGGAAAGTACCGGTGAACTCATCTTCCCCTCTGATCCACGGAGCACCGGCGAGCAGCACCTCATTATTGAAGATGAACTGGCCGGAGATTTCATTGGTGAGCAGCGTAAGAATTTCCTGTCTGAGCGGTGTCGTTATTGCACTGTACTGGGAGTGGACAGTCATCGCTAACATTAACAGAATGGTTGTTGCGGCAGTTTTGGTTTTCATATTTATCCTCCTTGTCTTTATTATCTCCCCGAAGGGGTACATGACAAAAATATCAAAATTCACGACCTTTTTAAGACCGGGATCAGTTATAATTTGTTAATAATGAACCGGATCTTTCTGTTCCTCTTTCTGCGGGCCGTTATCCGCCCGATCAGGCGACTTCGTTAAAGAATCTGTTGAAGGGGTGAAGTATCTTCAGGGCGTTGATGCAGTGACCTGAAAAATCATCGGACAGAACCAGTTTGTCGGGGCACATGTGGGCAACCGTGAAGCTCTTAAGCTTTAGCAATTCTGTTTCAGGGTGGTCGGGAGGGAAGCCTGCGGGCGGTTTTTTCAGTTTTTCACCTTCAATTTCACCGAAATATTGTCTGAAGAGCTTGTTGTTGACTATACTCCTGAGCTCTGCACCATTGTAGAATATCTCCTTTCTGATGTTTCTCAGCCAGTCGCCGGCAGGCATGTATGCACCGCCCGCTATCATCGACTCACCCCCCGGTTCAATATGAATGTAGTAGCCGGCAAGGGAGTGTATCTCCGTCTTTTTGCGGGCCGGACTCAGAAACGCACCCAGGTGGGTCTTGTAAGGCGACTTGTCATGCGAAAAACGAACATCCCTGTATATCCGGAAGATGCAGTCGCGGGCAGCCATGTGCCCTAAAGTATCGTCGAAGAGTACCACTCCTGCAATGATTTGGTCAATAAAGCTTTCAAACTCCTTCCGGGCGTTTTCATAGGACCTCTTGTTGGCCAGGAACCATTCACGGTTATTGTTTGTTTTGAGCTCCCTGAGGAAATCGAGTGTGGACTTGTTTATTTTCATGAGCGGTATTTATAATATGCTACCGGTTGCTGACGGGTCAGGCTGTGCCCAAATTTCCCAAGAATAAGTTATTATTGCAAATGTTTTAATAAAACCTGTCTGTCATGAAGTCATACCGCAAGGAACTCTGGTTTGAAATACCCTCGAGGAGGGGTTTTGTGAACATTACCGGCCAGGTCGACAGATGCCTGCAGGAGAGCGGCATCAGCGAGGGACTGGTACTCGTGAATGCCATGCATATTACGGCCAGTGTGTTTATCAACGACGATGAGTCGGGCCTGCATCACGATTTTGAAGTATGGCTCGAAAAGCTTGCTCCCGAGAAGCCTCATTCACAGTACCGGCATAACGGATTTGAAGACAATGCCGACGCACATATAAAGAGGACACTTATGGGTCGTGAGGTGGTTGTCGCGGTCACCGGCGGCAAACTCGACTTTGGTACCTGGGAACAGATATTCTACGGAGAGTTTGACGGCAAACGCAGGAAAAGAGTGCTGGTAAAGATAATAGGGGAGTAG
>JAVEWX010000067.1:0-15814 GCA_034004335.1 Bacteroidales bacterium
AACGGGGATCCAGTATCCGACATCGTTGATGAACTTGCCGTGGCCGGCATCCCAGATCATAAGTGACTTTCCATTGTTTTCCCGTATCTGGTCCCTGAGCTCACTGGAACAGAACCTTTCCATTTCTTGCTTGGTCATGTTGGTCTTATGTATTATATTATGGATCTGATAGTTGCCCAGGGCCCGCTGCATCAGGTTAATATCCTTGGTCGGGCCTTCAAGGCTGGCAAATGTCGTGTAATCCGAATTCTCAATGAAGACTGCCCACGTTTTGCCCATCGGATTATCCTGTGCAAGATTTGCGGCGTCACGGTTCAGGGTAAATTCTGTCTCTGTAATATTGCCGTAGATATCCTCTGCCACCACTGTTATCTTGTTCTTGTTGAGCACATCGACATTTGCTGCATTGAAAGTGGGGTTAAGGGCTTCACGGTTGTAGGATGCCGTTACACCTCCCACAATTATTTCCTTCAGGCGGCTGTCGTCTGTTATCTTGCCGGCAAAACTCTGTAACTGATTGTTGTTGTCAAGGTAGATTACATTATTGTCGGATGCGTATGGAGCAACTATTGTAATCCGCGGGGCATTCGTTTCGGTACGGCGGAGCTCAAAGTTCATCGTCTTAATGTTGTTATAGGCATCAGTGGCTACTAAAGCAATACTGTTCAGACCTGTAACATCTACGTTGGCTGCAAACTCAAAAACCCCGCTCTTCTGTGCCACCTGTATCTCCTCATCATTTATCCTGAGGGTTACCGCACTCCTGTCGGTGATCTTACCGGTTATAAGCATCGAGTTGCTGTCTCCCCTGACATTGATTATGTTTTCGCTGGGTATCGGGCTTACCAGGTTGATCTCCGGAGGTGTGGTTTCCCGGTTCAGTTCGAACAGCCTCTCTTCAGCCTCCTTAAGTTGTTTCCTGGCCTCCATGTTGAATTCCGACAACTCGGTTATCTTCTGGTAATCCGCAATGGCCCTGTCGTAATTCATTGTTTCCTCATATGCTTTAGCCCTTTCAAAATAGGCCCTGTAGTCATCTGGAACCAATGTGATATATTTCGAGAAGTCATTAACGGCATTTGAGTGCTGGCTGAACTGGGCATAATACTGGCCCCTCAGCAGGTAATGGTCGGGATTGTCAGGTTCAATGACGATATTCTTGGATATGTCGTTGATGGCATTCGGAAAATCCATGCTTGCAACATAAACCTTACTCCTTGCAGTATATGCTGCAGTGTTCTTGTCATCGCGGCTAAGCATAGTATTACACTGACCCAGGGCTTCGCCTACCTTACCCTCGCGTATCAAAACATCGACAAGAGCTATCCGGGGAGCCATGAGGTTCTTGTCCTTGGCTATCGACTTCTCAAGCTCTTTCTTGGCGAGTATGTCGTTGTTCAGTTTCAGGTATACCAGCCCCCGGTAATAGAGGTTATTGGCATCGGTTTTCAGGAGGAGGGCCGTATCGGAAGTCCTGAGTGCCTGATCATGCCTTCCAAGTCCCATTAGCGTAATCACCTTCTCGGGATAGACTGTTTTATGCCGCTTGTCAATTGCCGTCACCCTGTTGAGATGGACTATGGCTTCATCATACCTGCCCATTAGATTGCACATTTTCCCCAGCCTGTACAGCACCTCCGCATTTTTCGGCGCAAAGACCAGTGCCTTCTCGAGGTCGGCATGTGCCTCATTGAATTTGAGCAGAGCCTCATATGCAGCTGCCCTGGCCATGTATCCGTCAGCTATGTTGGGATCAACATCGATGGCCCTTGTGAATTGCTCAACGGCGGCCTCGTACTTCTGCCCTGCCATGAACTTCTGACCGGCTTTAATCATCTGCTTGGCATTCTGCGAATAAGCCGCAAAAGCCAACCCGGTCAACAGAAATACTATAATAATACCTCTCTTCTTCATAATTCCTGCATTTTAGTAACAGATATAAACCAAAATTAGTAAAAAAAACCTTTAGTTATACCCCTGGATTCAATTTACTCGTTTATAAATGTCCTCAAGGTCGCTGACCGGAAGCTCATGGAATCAATGACAGTACCTGACACGTGAGGGGCAGGGAGACCTTTTCCCCATGACATCTTTCCCGTGAATATCCTTGCCTCGTCCCAGAGACCCCGGCGTAGAAACATCTCATGAGTTCTCCTGCCCCCTTCAATTAGAACCGACTGATATCCGCAGGAAAACAAATACTCAAGTACCTTGCCGGCAACGTCATTCCCGGTGAAATCAATTGGAACTATCCTGGTTCCCGGCAGGCTGAGATTCCTTCCCTCCGTGAACAGTATCACTTCCGCTCCGCTGAAGATTGCGGAGTCACTGCTCATGGTTCCGGAGCGCGAAATAATTGCCTTGACTGGACTGTTGCCGGTCCAGTAGCGGACATTCAGCAAGGGATTATCCTTCCTTATCGTCTCTCCCCCAGCCAATATCACCTGCTCGGAGGCACGCCAGCGGTGCACAAGTGTTCTTTCGGTCATACCTGTTATCCAATAGGGCCCCACGGGAGATCCTTCCGGCCTTTCAATATCCATGAATCCGTCGGCGCTCATGGCCCACTTCAGGATCACATACGGACGGTTCTTTTCATGAAAGGTGAAGAACCTGCGGTTCAGATGCCTGGCTTCCTCCTCCAGTATAGGGGTGACAACCTCGCAGCCGGCTTCACGCAGCATCTGAATACCACGGCCGGAAACCTTGCTGCTGGTATCTGTCGTTCCCACAACTACCCGGGGTATTCCTTCGGCAATAATCCTTTCGGCACAGGGAGGTGTGCGTCCATGATGCGAACAGGGTTCAAGACTGACATAGAGAGTCGACTCTTTTAATAGGTGTTTCCCGCGAACCGATTCAATTGCCATTGTTTCCGCATGGGCTTCACCAGCGCGCAGGTGGTAGCCTTCTCCTATTATCCTGCCGCGGCAGACAATTACGGCGCCGACAACCGGGTTGGGATAGGTGTTCCCCAGCGCCTTGACGGCCAGCTCCAGACACCTGCGCATGTACAGGCGGTCATCCGTTTCCACACTTAAGGTCAAAAGAGTTATCTTTGAAATGTGGGCGTTAAGTTACAAACAATAGCCGATACAAGGCGATTTCTGGCATCAGAACTTGCGGATATCTACTCCGCCGGAGAGGCAGCCGCGGTAGTTTCACACCTTCTGGAATCGGTTGCCGGTCTGAGCCATTCTGAACAGCTCAGGAACGGCAACAGGAGGCTTACGCCCGCGGAAAAAAGAAAAATTTCGCAGGGCCTCTGCAAGCTCAAACGGCATCAACCCGTTCAGCACATTACAGGTTACGGATGGTTCCTGGAACGCAGATTCAGGGTTAACCCGGGGGTACTTATTCCCCGGCAGGAGACTGAAGAGCTGGTGATGCTGGCATTAAAAAAAACCGGGTCCGCGTTCAACGGTACCATAATTGATTTCTGTACCGGTTCGGGATGCATCGCTGTAACCCTTGCCTGCCTTATGCCTGAGGCGAAGATCTGGGCCACCGACAATTCCGGGGAAGCCCTTGCCGTCGCAGCCGGCAATATTTCAGACTACAACGCCCATGTAAAGCTTCTAAGGCACAACCTTCTGGAAATGAACTTTTCAGGCTTGCCACGGACCGACATCCTGGTATCCAACCCACCCTATGTAAGGGAGTCGGAAAAGGCATTCATGGAACCGCGCGTATTGCTCTCGGAGCCTCATGAAGCCCTGTTCGTCCCCGATGAAGACCCTCTCATCTTCTACCGTGCCCTTCTCGAAGCGCTGCGACAGCTGCTGAAGCCCGGAGGCTGGTTTTTCCTCGAAATCAACGAAGCCCTGGGCAGCGAATTGTTGTCGCTATACAACCAGCCATTCCTTTCAAATACCGAAATACTAAATGACATACACTCAAAAAACAGGTTTATCTGCGGAACCCGGGCCACCTGATAAAAGTGAGTCTTTCCGGACAGCTCTTGAACGGAGCCGGCGATTGTGCGCATCGAGGGAGCAGTGCATCAGCGACATCAAGTCGAAGATTGAGAAATGGGGACTGATTTCTGGCAACGAGGTGCAGAAAATTGCGGATCAGCTCGTCAGGGAGGGATTCATCGACGAGCAAAGGTTTGCCGGGGCCTATGCGAACGATAAGCTGCACTACAATAAATGGGGCAGGATCAAGATTGCATACAACCTCAGGATGAAACGTATTTCCGAGGCGATTATCGCAGAGGCCGTTAACAACCTCGATGAAGAGGAATACAGGGAAACCGCATTAAAAATCGTTGTATCACTACTGAAAGCCAGAAAGGGTGAGGACCCGCGCTCAAGGAATGCGAGGATATTGAGATCAATGCAGGGCAGGGGCTTTGAATATGAACTGACACGCGACCTGCTGAGGTCAGACATTTAGAATATCGTTACGGCCATACCGGCCACATACCTGATCAGGGGAAAAAACGCCAGCAGGAACATCCCCGAAGAGATTACAGTGTCGGCCACGACAAGCCTGTTCCTGTCCTTTATCCCCTGAATTCTCAGCCAGGTAAGTGAGAGGAAAACCCTCAGGGGAAGCTGAAGTGCAAAGAAGAGAAACAGACGGAGCGAATATTCGTTGAATGACAGTGCCTCGTCAATCCTGCCCCTGATGATCAGTGAAAATGCATGCGACATACCGCACGAGGGACAGGGTTTTCCGGTTATTGCCTCGTGTATGCATGGAAGAGGATAATTATCCTTCCGGGGAGAAAAAATGCCGGAATACCCCATTATGAGAAGGATAACCCCGGCAAGGACGATATTTATGACTATGTATGGTCTGATAGTCTGAGATTCTTAGCTACTTCTTCTTAACGGTATCAGGCGGAGTCTTCTCAAGTTCTTCCAGCTTTTCCAGGTTCTCCTCAACTTTTTTGATGTCAACACCCGACTTGATCTCCACCACCTCGTCGCCGCTCTGTATTCTTATTGAGAAATCACCCTTTTCGATCTCATCGAACACGTCTGTCTTCACCTGTTCAATGGCCTCCTTAAGGTCATTCTGCCAGAGGTCTTTGGTGCCTGCAATCTTTCCGAAGAAAAGCCATTGCGACAACGATATCATCAATGCCACAATTCCAATTATCAGTCCGGCAATAACCACACCCCTGCCCTGGCCGCTCATCCTTCCGAGGCCTATTGCCGCCAACACCACCGCTATAATAGCGGGTACAATGGCCAGTGTGCCTATGCAGGGAATTACGGCCATTACAAATGCTATTATGCCTGTTACGAGAGCTGCTATGCCCAGGCTCTGTCCGGTTTTCTCAGTATTCTGATCCATGGTAATAATATTTAGTTACTGTTTTTTGAGCAGGATCTCAGCCAGATCCCTTTCCAAAGACGTGACAGGATACTCAATGATGCGTCCGGCTTCAATATTATTTCTGTAAATTATGAAAGTTGGAACTTTTTTTATCTCCAGCTTATCATAGTCGCCTATCGGAGCAAACTTATTCATGTCAACTCCGAGGAACGAAACCGGTATGCGGTTCATCCCGCAGGCATCGAGCATCTTTATGAACCTGGGGACCTCCCTGTGGCTGTCGGGGCACCATGTCCCGAGAACAATCAGGATAGAAACTCCGTTTATGTTGGCCTCCTGTATCCGGTGTATCTCCTCCTCCTTCGGCTCATACGCCGTGTATTCCGGCATATACCACTCATCGTGGGGGGGTCTGGCAAGCAGGTCCGGCTTGAAATAACCCACCAGCCAGGTCTCCGGTCTGTGGAAATTCACCTTTGACCTTTCCTGCTGTGGCGTTTCAATAGTCTCATCTGCAACTAACAGGGCAGGTTCGGCAGGAACCGGGGACTTTGAACCGCCTGGGGAAGAGCAAGCGACAAAAGTTGCTGCAAAAACAATCAGGAACAGTCCGCTGAAGATTCTCATAAGATTAATCCGTTTGGGTTCCCGCAAATTAATGCAATATTTTACAAATATATGCCAAATGACGGAAAGGCAGCATACATGTACGCCGTCCTTTGCCGTAATAACCTATGTAACACTGTGCTACTCCGTGGCGGCAAGCAGTATCTCGAGTATCTGCTTTGCGGCTTTGGCCACCGAGGTTCCCGGACCAAAGATGGCTGCAACACCCGCATCATACAGAAACTGGTAATCCTGAACGGGTATTACCCCCCCGGCAATAACCAGGATATCTTCCCTGCCAAGCTTCTTGAGTTCATTTATTACCTGGGGAACCAGGGTCTTATGTCCTGCCGCAAGACTCGACACCCCGAGAATGTGAACATCATTTTCCACTGCCTGCCTGGCTGCTTCGGCAGGTGTCTGGAACAGCGGGCCTATGTCAACGTCGAATCCGATGTCGGCATAACCGGTAGAAACAACCTTTGCGCCCCTGTCATGACCATCCTGACCCATTTTGGCGATCATAATCCTGGGCTGTCTTCCCTCCCTGGCAGCAAACTCGGCCGCCAGTCTTCTTGCCTCATCATAATCGGAATCCGATTTGTACTCCGACGAATATACTCCTGAAATTGTCCTTATCACTGCCTTATATCTCCCTGCTACTTTTTCACATGCATATGAAATCTCTCCGAGGGTTGACCTCTTCGCTGCAGCATTAACTGCCAGTTCGAGCAGATTACCTTTGCCCGTGCGGGCGCATTCTGTAATCGCATCAAGTGCTGCCATGCATTCAGCTTCATTACGCGAAGCCTTTAACTCATTGAGCCTCTTTATCTGGGTCTCCCTCACCGAGGTATTGTCTACCTCGAGGATCTCCAGTGGCTCCTCCTTCTCAAGACGGTATTTGTTGGTTCCTACTATCGTCTGCAGTCCCGAGTCTATTTTTGCCTGAGCCCTGGCTGCTGCCTCTTCTATTCTCATCTTGGGCACGCCCGACTCTATTGCACGGGCCATCCCTCCCAGCTCTTCCACCTCCATTATGTGAGCCCATGCCCTGGAGGCTATGTCCCTTGTCATCGACTCAACGTAGTAGGAGCCTGCCCAGGGATCAACCTGCCGGCATATGTTTGTCTCCTCCTGGAGGTATATCTGGGTGTTCCTGGCAATCCTTGCCGAAAAGTCAGTAGGCAATGCTATGGCCTCGTCGAGTGCGTTGGTGTGCAGGCTCTGGGTATGCCCCAGGGCCGCAGCCATAGCCTCTATGCAGGTCCGGCCGACATTATTGAACGGATCCTGTTCGGTGAGACTCCAGCCCGAGGTCTGGGAATGTGTCCTCAGAGCCAGCGATTTGGGGTTCACCGGATTGAACTGGCTGACGATCTTCGCCCATAGCATCCTTGCAGCCCTCATCTTGGCTATCTCCATGAAATGGTTCATGCCTATAGCCCAGAAAAATGAGAGCCTGGGTGCGAACGAGTCGATGTCGAGGCCTGAATTTACGCCCGTCCGCAGATATTCGAGTCCGTCGGCAAGGGTATATCCGAGCTCCAGGTCGCATGTGGCTCCAGCCTCCTGCATATGATATCCCGAAATGCTTATAGAGTTGAATTTCGGCATGTGCTGTGAGGTGTACCTGAATATGTCGGCAATGATGCGCATCGAAAAGGCAGGGGGATAGATGTATGTGTTCCTGACCATAAACTCCTTCAGGATGTCGTTCTGAATTGTTCCCGAAAGGTTCTCGAGTTTTGCTCCCTGCTCAAGGGCTGCCACAATATAGAATGCCATTACCGGAAGTACTGCTCCGTTCATGGTCATTGATACCGACATCTTTTCGAGAGGTATGTTGTTAAAAAGTGCTTTCATGTCTTCTACCGTCGAAATGGCAACCCCTGCCTTGCCAACGTCACCCACCACCCTCTCGTGGTCGGAATCATAGCCTCGGTGCGTTGCCAGGTCAAATGCCACGGAAAGACCCTTCTGCCCCGAGGCAAGGTTACGCCTGTAGAAGGCGTTTGATTCTTCCGCCGTTGAAAAGCCGGCGTACTGCCTGATGGTCCAGGGCATCATAACATACATGCCCGAATAGGGACCCCTCAGGTAAGGCGGAAGGCCGGCAGCATAATCGAGGTGCTCCATCCCCTCAAGGTCCGCAGGAGTATAGACACTCTTTACGGCTATCCTTTCAGCTGTCATCCAGTCAGCCGAAAAGGACTGTTCCTTTTCCCACTCCCTGAAATCAATATCGGGAAGGCTGATCTTACCTATATCTTCTTTTCCAAACTTTGGTCTCATAACTCTCTGCTCAGTTTTCTATATTTCTATACCCGTCAGCTTATGATACTCCTTCAGTGTTTCAAGCACATCGGAACGTATACTTATGAAATGCTTAATGCCTTTCTTCTTCAAATCCTCCGTACATTCGGGGTTGCCGGCCACAACAAGTATTGCCTTGCTACCCAGGAGATCAAATGCCTTCGGGGCCAGTGTCGCATACTCCTCGTCGGAACTGCAGAGAACCACAATATCAGCCTTTGCTTCCATTGCCGCCCGTACCCCATCTTCAATCGATGAGAAACCGGTATTGTCAACGATCCGGTACCCGGCACAACCGAAGAAGTTTGCCGAGAACTGTGCACGGGCCATGCGCATTGAAGGCTGACCCATGGGCAGAAGGAAGACACAGGGTTTTCTCTCCGCCCTGTCAGTGGCAAGCCTGAGTTTTTCGAACTCTTCTGCACCCCTGAACAGCCTCAGTGGTTTTACTGAGCATGCATCATCTGCAGGTTTGCCGAAAGCCTTTTCAGAATCAATATTACCGGGGGACTTCTCCCTGAAATTCGGATACTGGTTAGTTCCGAGCAGTATCTCCTTTCTTCTGGCAACGTCTGTAACCCTCTTCAGGGCTATCTTTTCAACTTCTGACTGTATGAATCCTTCCATAAGCGACTTAAGGAATCCTCCACGTTCCTCCGTCTCAACAAAAAGCTTCCACGCTGCACCGGCAATCATTGCCGTAAGGTTCTCGATATAATATGAACCTGCCCCCGGATCGGCCACCTTGTCGAAATGAGCCTCCTCCTTCAGCAGTAGTTGCTGATTGCGGGCTATCCTCATTGAGAAATCTCCGGGAATGGCGAAGGCCGAATCAAAAGGCTCAACCACCAGTGAATCAGCCCCTCCCAGGGTTGCTGACATGGCTTCCGTCTGGCTGCGCAGCATGTTCACATAAGGATCGTAGATGGTCTTGTTCCATTCACTGGTAACCGACAATATCTGCATCCTGCAGGAAGACTCCTCCTTCGGGCTGTAAGCCTTGACAATGGCAGCCCACAGCAGCCTGGCTGCCCTCAACTTGGCTATTTCAATGAAGTAGTTTGACCCTGTGGCAAATTTGAATCCTGTCTTTGAAGCTGCAGTGTCAATCGGAATACCCCTGTCGGTGAGCTGGGCGAGGTATTCATTACCGAGTGACAGAGTGAATGCCAGTTCCCTGACAACATCAGCCCCGGCATTATTGAAATCAGCCCCATTGACAATTAGGACCCTCATGAACGGCATCCCGGTACTTTCCCTCACAAGGCCGGCAACATATTCCATTGCATCGTCAACTGAGACGCACAGTTTCCCGTTTACCATGAGCCTTCCCAGCGGATTGGCCTCAACCGACCCCCTTATTTCCTTAAGGTCTGCGCCCTTCGATGGAAGCACTTTCTGAAGGAGTTGAACGAGCTCAAGGGCTCTGCCTGCAGTGGAAAAATTGATCTCTATGCTCCCGGCATGAATGCCTTCAAAGAGGATCGTAAAGTTCTTTTCGTTGATGGTTTCCGGATCGGTGATAATGAATCCGAGTGAATCAACTCCCTTCATCAGTATGTCAAGGGCGAGCCTGTTGGCTTCGGCGTAATCTGTTACTTCGATGTTCTGCCTTACAAACCATCTGTTGTCGGTTTTCGCCCCCCTGACGAACGGAAACTGCCCGGGAACTGTTGCAAGATGATTAATGCCTTCGAGGTTTTCGCTCCTGTAAAAAGGCATGATATCAAAACCCTCATTTGTCTTCCATATCATCTTTTTGGCAAAGTCAGCACCCTTCAGGTCGGCGCTGATCTTCTCCATCCACTCGGCAGTTATAACCGGTGGGAATTGTTCAAACAGTCTTTCTTCCTGTGCCATGTCGGTTTAATGGGTTAGCATGCAAATTAAGCTATAATGTACCGATATATTCAATGCCTTTTATCATGTACGCCGGGAGAAATAAATCACGAAGCACCTCCCTGTTCCATCAGGTATGACTTGATGAATTCATTGAGGTCGCCGTCGAGGACCGCCAGTACGTTCCCCGATTCGTACCCTGTCCTCACATCCTTTATCAGCTTGTAGGGATGCAGGGTATAGGACCTTATCTGCGAGCCCCATTCAATTCTTTTCTTCTGCCCCTCTATTCTGGCCTGCTCCTCCTGTCTCTTACGGAGTTCGATCTCATACAGCTCCGACTTGAGTATCCTGAGTGCATTTTCCTTGTTCTTGCCCTGTGAACGGCTCTCCTGGTTCTCAATTACAATTCCCGACGGATGGTGCCTGAGCCTGACCGCCGTCTCCACCTTATTGACATTTTGTCCGCCGGCTCCGCTTGAACGGTAGGTCTCCCAGGTAATATCGGCAGGATTGATCTCGATTTCAATGGTGTCGTCAACCAGGGGTGAAACGTATACCGAAGCAAATGTTGTTTGTCGCTTGCCCTGTGCATTGAAGGGGGATATCCTTACCAGCCTGTGAACGCCGCTTTCTCCCTTAAGGTATCCGTAAGCCCTGTCTCCCTCGAACTCGAGGGTTACAGTTTTGATACCAACCTCATCGCCCGGCAGGTAGTCGAGCTCCCTGACCCTGTAGCCGTTTCTTTCGCCCCAGCGAAGGTACATACGCATGAGCATTTCGGCCCAGTCATTGCTCTCGGTGCCCCCGGCCCCGGCATTAATCTTCAGGATAGCCCCCAGGCTATCTTCCTCCTTGCGGAGCATATTACGCAGCTCAAGCGATTCTGTAAGGTCAAGTGCCGTTTCATACTGCTGCTCAACCTCCTTTTCATCTGCTTCACCCTCCCTGTAAAAATCATAGATCACCTGGAGATCATCGACGGCCGTCGATACCCTCGCAAATGAATTGGTCCAGTTTTTTATGGCCGAAATCTCCTTCAGCAGCGACTCGGCCGCCTCAGGATCGGACCAGAACCCGGACTCCCGGGTCCTGGTTTCCTTATCCTCTATCTGCTTTAGCCTTCCTTCGATGTCAAAGATACCTCCTCAGCGCATCCCGGCGCTCAATAAGGTCCTTTACCTGGTCAATAGTAATCATGCATTGTCGTTTTGAGAATGCAAAGATACTAAAAAGGCTCTCTGTTTCGATTCCCCCTGTGCAATCAGTTGACTATCGTCATCTCATCGATCAGGTGCTTCGCACCGGCATATATGTCGATAACCCACAGTACATACCTGATATCTACATTAATACATCTCTGCAGATCGGGTTCGAACTGCACATCTCCGCTCATGGCTTCCCAGTTGCCGTCGAAGGCCAGCCCGATGAGCTCCCCCCTGGCATTTATAACCGGACTGCCTGAGTTGCCGCCCGTGATGTCGGTATTGGTAAGGAAATTTACCGGCAGGTACCCTTCCGGGGCTGCATATCGTCCGAATTCCTTCCTGTTGTAAAGGTCGATGAACCTTTGGGGCAGATCAAACTCATAATCGCCGGGTACATATTTCTGCATCACTCCTTCACCTGAGGTATAGTGCTTGTATATGACCGCGTCGCGTGGCTCATAGTCAAGAACCGAACCGAAGGTGAGCCTCATGCTGAAGTTGGCATCGGGATAAAGGGTTCTCTCGGGAGACATCTCTCTCAATGCGGCTATCCATAAACGGCGGCCGACGTTCAGATCGGTGGTGAACTGCGCAAGGTTACGGCTGAGCTCTGTTGTAGCCTCATTTATTGACAATGATGCAATGTACGCCGGGTCCTTCTCCAGTACCTTTACGGAAGGTTTGGACAAAAAGGCATTGAGCCTCTGCTCATCGGCGAAGACCGACTTGTTGAACATATCATCAACGTAGCGGTCAACATTGCCTTTGTACTTACCCTTCACGACAGCCAGGAAATCGGGGTGGAACTCTGCCGGGACATCTTCCATGAATATCCTGATCATAGCCTTCATTGACTTCCGGTCGGTGGGCGGATTGTAATCCTTGTAGAATGCCTCGGCTGTTCCCCTGAAACTTTCGATAGTCCTGGAGATATTATCGCTGTTCCCTGAATTAAGTGCCGTAACAAGCCTTCCTCCATTTCCGGCAAAGGCAATCAGTTCACAACCTCTCCTTAAACTCTCCGACAGGTACTGGTTGGCATTATAGTAGCTTGCCCTTCCCTGAACGGCATTTCTTATCATGTTAAGCGATTCGCCATATTTTGCCCTGGCGGTGGGGTTTGAGCTTATCCATGCGTTGAATTCCCTCTCTATTTTCTCCTTGTCGGCCTTGACATTCAGCCTTTCAAGGCCTGCCTTCATGCCTATTGAATTCTTCCAGTAATTCGATGACCCAGAGTATTTTGAGGCATACTGGATATTCACCTTCGGATCAGCCTGCATGTCAGCCATAAGAATATCCTGGCGGATGCCGCGGATCTTTATCATGTTGGGATGATAGATCGAGAGAGCTTCATCGATTTCATAAGATGTCATATACCTGGTTGTTGATCCCGGGTAGCCGAGAATCATTGCATAATCACCCTTTTCCACGCCCCTTATTGAAACCGGGAGGTAATGCTTCGGTTTAAGAGGAATATTGTCCTCCGAATAGGGGGCCGGCTTGCCATCAGGAGCAGTATATACCCTGAATATGCTGAAGTCGCCGACATGCCTTGGCCATTCCCAGTTGTCGGTGTCGTGACCGTACTTTCCTATCGATGAGGGCGGTGCACCTACAAGCCTCACATCGCTGAAAACTTCGGTAACAGCCATATAGAAGTCGTTGCCTCCATAGAACGATGATACACTTGCCCTGTAATGTGTTCCCTTGATTGCCTCAGCTGTAACCTGCTGCACTACGGCTGATATGGCCGTGCTCCTCTCAGCTTCCGTCATGTCATCACGGAGGGCTGCCCTGATCTTGGCGGTGACATCCTCTATCCTTACGAGGAAGGTAACCGAGAGACGAGGGTTGGGAAGCTCCTCATCCATCGACATGGCCCAGAACCCGTCGGTAAGGTAGTCGTGCTCAACCGTGCTGTGAGCTTGTATCTGACCGTAACCGCAGTGGTGATTGGTCATCAGCAGCCCCTTTGATGATACTATTTCTCCGGTACAGCCGCCTCCGAAAATTACGATGGCGTCCTTGAGGCTTGCCTGGTTGATACTGTAAATATCTTCGGCCGTAAGCTTAAGCCCGAGTTCGGTCATTCTACCGATATTAAGCTTTTCTATCAGGGGAAGCAGCCACATTCCCTCATCGGCCCTTGCGGTATATCCGAAACTGACAACCGCAATGATTAATGCACTCAGTAATCTTTTCATCTTTAACTATTTGGTTTGACTTTGTCTTGATTATTGAAACGTCAAATATAGAAAATATTTAAGATTCATTCAAAAACAGATGTCATTGCCCGTAACCGGGCGGCAGGAGTCTCGCCACCGTAGCAGTACCAACAACGACCATCAAGGCCGGCAGTAGACTCCGGGAGCTCTTTCCGGGTCACCTGAACGAGAGCGATAGTTGTGAATCGGTAAGGGTGAAGCTCCTCCTGTGATACGGAGTGATGCCATAACGCTCAATGGCGCGGCGGTGCTCCGCGGTAGGATAACCCATGTTCCGGTTCCAGCCATACTGAGGGTGCTCCTCGTCTATTTTTATCATATACTCGTCCCTGGCTGTCTTGGCCAGAACCGAGGCTGCTGCAATGTGTGCATAAAGACCATCGCCACCCACCACGGCCCTGTAAGGTATTTTGCCATAGGGCAGGAACCGGTTGCCGTCAACGATTATGAAACCGGGTTGCGGATCGAGCTTCGACAGGGCTTCATGCATCGCTTTCCAGGTAGCCCTTAGAATGTTCATCTCATCGATTGCCTCGTTCGGCACGAACGCTATGCCCCACGATATGGCCGATTTCAGTATATCCTCCCTTACCCCGGCACGCTGACGGGCAGTAAGCTTCTTGGAGTCATCGAGCACAGGGTGACGGAAACGTTTAGGAAGGATGACCGCTGCCGCAACCACAGGTCCCGCGAGGGAGCCGCGTCCGGCCTCATCAACCCCCGCCTCCCTGACATTAATGTAGAATGAGGATTTTAGCACTTTTTTTACTGGAAATTTAGACAATAATTTTCCTTTTTGTGTTGCTAATGAGGTTTTTTCAAAAAAATAACTACATTTGGCAGTTAACATTTTTATGTGAACAGGGGGGGATTTATTATTGGAACGTTGCTTTTGTTGTTCGGCGGAACCTCAATAGCTCAACATCTTTCGCACCAGGTGCTGGTGCCGGCGGCGGGGATTGCCATATGCACAAGTTCCCATCTGTCGCAGTCGATAGGTGAGAATGCCGTGGTCATACTTTCCTCAGGCAACCGCGACCTGACACAGGGTTTCCAGCAACCGCGAATCAAGCTGGTCAATATCGACCAGCCTCAGGGTACAGGGGTGAAGGTCTATCCCATACCCGCATCCGAATGCCTTAATATTGAACTATACGGTGAGGAGGCGAGAAGATACCTGATCACCTTCATGGACATATCGGGCAGGGTTGTCCATTCGTCCGAGCTTGACTTCGGTGACAGCTACTGGTACGTCCATAATATTATCGTCAGGAATTTCGTCAAGGGACTTTACTTTGTCAGGGTCAGGTGCCAGTCGGGGCATATTGACCGGACATTCAAGGTTAATGTAATTTAAAGGAGACTGCAATGAAAGGGATCCAATTGAAGCTGGTAACGGCTGCTGCACTTCTTGTCTGTTCAGCGGCCCTTCTGTCGTCACAGACTGTTCCCCAGGGTATTCACTACCAGGCCGTGGCCCGCGATATTACCGGCAAGGAACTCAGCGACAGGAATATTGATGTCAGGTTCTCGATTATTTCGGGAACACCACTGGGTTCAGTAGTATACCAGGAGCTGCACCAGGCAGTGCGCACATCGAAATACGGAGTCTTCACCCTGATCGTCGGGGGTGGTCTTCCCGTTGGAGGAACCGTGGGTGAGATCTCACAGGTATCGTGGGGATCGGAACTGCACTACCTCAGGGTGGAGATCAAGTTCACCAATGAGTTCTCCGACATGGGTACCATGCAGTTCCTGTCGGTACCATATGCTCTCTTTGCGGCAAAATCGCTCGAGCCGGGCCCTGCCGGGCCACAGGGACCCACCGGGCCACAGGGACCTCCGGGAGACCCTGCTTCAGACAGCCAGACCCTCTCATTCAACGGAACAATCCTTAACATTTCAGGCAACCCCGGCAACTGGGTCGACCTGTCGGCACTGGTAAACGACCCCGATTCCGACCCCGGGAATGAGATACAGGACCTTGAGCTGATCGGGCAACATACGCTCAGGATAACCGGTAACAGCGATGCCAACCCCATTGACCTTGCCCGCTATGACCAGCGGCTGCTATGGAATACCCTTACCCGGAAGCTGGTGATTACCAACTCAACCGACACCATCGACCTTTCAAGGATCCTGAGCTTTAATCCTGCCGACAGGAAGCTGACCATATCCGGTGGCAACACCATCGACCTGAGTTCACTGGTTAACGATGCCGACCCCGACCCGGCGAATGAGCTGATAAGCTCTGTCTCCCTGCAGGGCTCCGAACTGGTCATCACCGAAGGAGGCAGTGAAAAACGAGTCGACTTCAGCAGCAACATG
>JAVEWX010000242.1:0-3316 GCA_034004335.1 Bacteroidales bacterium
GGGAGTTATTTATAAATTTGAATGAACCTTAAAAACTGAAACCATGAATGCAAAGACAAAGGCGATCGTATCACACCTCTTTGGAATAGGTTGGATCATAGCCCTCATTGTAAATATGAACAAGAAGGAGGAGTATGCCAGCTATTATATAAGACAGAATCTGGGACTCATAATCATAAGCATAGCGCTTTCGGTGCTCAACGCCATTCCGATCCTGGGCCAGGCAATCTGGTTTATAGGCAGCATCCTGGTGTTTATTTTCTGGCTCATGAGTCTTATATGGTCGGTTCAGGATGTCATGAAGCCCATTCCCTGGCTGGGAGAGCAGTTTCAAAGCTGGTTCAGGGGATTTTGATTTAATGAAGGCAAATCTCGTTTTTGCGCTTCTGGTTGCCGCTGTTGCGCTGTTCGTCACAGGATGCAATAGCGATGTACCTGTAAAGCCCAATATAATTATCATACTTGCCGACGACCTTGGATACGGAGATACGGGTCCCTACGGCCAGGAGAAAATTGAGACCCCAAATATAGACCGTCTGGCAGAGAGTGGCATGCGGTTCACCCGTCACTATGCCGGCTCAGCCGTGTGTGCTCCTTCGCGATGCGTTCTTCTGACAGGTATGCATACCGGTCATGCCCAGGTCAGGGGCAACGATGAATGGGCCGACAGGGGAGATGTGTGGAGCTACCGCGCCATGATAGCAGATTCAACCCTCGAAGGGCAGCGGCCGCTGGCTGACGGTACTCAAACCATAGCTTTACTGTTGCAGAAGAACGGTTATATCACCGGCGCCGTAGGCAAGTGGGGTCTTGGCGCACCACATACGGAAGGGAGGCCCAACCGTCAGGGTTTCGACTTCTTCTATGGCTACAACTGCCAGCGGATGGCTCATACATACTACCCGGTACATCTCTGGCGCAACAGCTCACGCGTATGGCTCGGGAATGATACGGTTGCTCCCCACACCGGATTTGCTCCCGGGGACGATCCTTATGACCCTTCCAGCTATGACAGGTTCAATATGACAGGCTATGCTCCCGAACTGATGTTCCGCGAGATGATATCCTTCATAGACTCCTGTGGCCGGAAGCCTTTTTTCCTTTACTGGGCAACGCCCATACCTCACCTGGCCCTGCAGGCTCCTGATGAGTGGGTCCGCCGTTATGTCGAAAAATTCGGGGAGGAGGAGCCCTATACCGGAAAAGAGGGTTACTTCCCGGTAAGGTATCCACATGCAACATATGCCGCGATGATCTCATACCTCGATGACCAGATCGGCAGGCTTGTCTCCCGCCTGAAGGAGCTTGGCATCTATGATAACACCCTTATCATCTTTACCAGTGACAACGGACCGGCATGGAACGCCGGCACTGATCCTGAATGGTTCGGCAGTGCTGCCCCCTCCAGGGGCAGTTACGGCTACGGCAAGGGATCCCTGTATGAGGGAGGGATACGTGTTCCTATGATCGCATCGTGGCCCGGCGTGACAGGGGAAGGAGCGGTCACTGATCATCTGTCGGCCTTCCAGGACCTTATGCCCACAATCTGTGAGATCACCGGCACAGAACTTCCTGAAAGAACCGACGGCATCAGTTTCCTGCCTGAGATGAAGGGCAGGAAGCAGCAGCAGCATGAGTACCTCTACTGGGAATTCCCTGAGTACGGAGGACAGCAGGCGGTAATGATCGGCAACATGAAGGCCCTGCGCAGGGATATGCACAAGGGGAATGACAGTTTCGAACTATACGATCTCTCAGCAGATCCTCGGGAAACAAATGACCTGGCTGCGGAGAACCCTGAAATTATGGAGAGGGTCAGGGCAATAGTGGAGAAGGAACACAGCAGAGCACAAAATCCGCGGTGGAGGTTCAGCCTGATTGATGATTAGCCCGGAGTGAGCAATGGGTTTTCATTTCGCTCCTTGATTATTCTGCCCGACACGAAATATCACCTCTTCGATAAGCGTTATCAGACTGCATATTTTACACGTACCGGCGGTCTTGCCATGACTGAAAAGTCTGCTATCTTTGCAGCTTCATAATTTGCGGCTTTGACGAAACTGAACGATATACTCCGGGGTTTTGAACCGATTGACCTTGACGGGACATACAATGTCAGGTACATGAACCGTATCGACACGAAGTATCTTTTTCCTGTAAGCAAGCTGCCCCTGCTGCTGCACAGCGTCCGGTCGGTGTACTCTGCACTCGAGATAGAGAACGAACGCGAGTTTTGCTACAAGACGGTCTATTTCGATACCCCCGACCTGGTTTTTTACCTCCAGCATGTGACGGGAAAACTGAACAGGACAAAAGTCAGGGTCAGGAGCTACGAAAGCAACGGTCTCACCTTTCTTGAGGTCAAGCAGAAGTCGAATAAGGGCAGGACCTCAAAAACAAGACAGGAGAAGAATAAGTCGGTGAATGAGATGGATCCCCTGGAGGAGTCGCATGATTTCCTTGAAGAGCTGATATCAACAGATACTGCCTCCCTGAAGCCAGTGCTCAACACCGGTTTTACGCGCATAACACTGGTGAACCTGCAGCATGCCGAGAGAATCACGGTTGACTACAATATCTCCTGGAACAACCTGAAGGGCGATTGTCTCGAGATGCCATACCTGGCAATAGCAGAGATAAAGAGTGAAAAGTCGACCGCCCTGTCACCCTTCTTCGTTCAGCTGAAGAGCCAGGGCATTCGCAGCACGGGATTCAGCAAGTACGTAACAGGAATGGCGCTGTTGAACGGTGCGCCGAAACAAAACAACGTTAAACCAAAGTTTTTACTTCTAAACAGGATCAGGGATGAATTTTACAGGAATGGCACAGCCTGACGTCAGCACAACGGCAGCGGTATCGGAAATGTTCAGCTTCACGGGATTCCCGGAGCTGTTGGTGCGCTTCGGCATTAACCTGGCGGTTATAATACTTTTAGTTCGCTGGCTCTATTATTCCGGCAGCAGGAGAAAGGATTACCTGTTCACCTACATACTAATATCCACTGTGGTTTTCTTTCTCTGCTACCTGCTTGAGAGCGTCACCCTTCAGATAGGATTCGCACTGGGGCTCTTTGCCATCTTCGGTATCATCAGGTACCGTACCAACCCTATGCCAATAAAGGAGATGACCTATCTTTTCCTTGTCATCGGCGTCTCCGTGATCAACGCCCTTACAGCCGGCACCAGCATTTATGAGATCCTGTTTGCCAATCTTGCTGTATTGCTCATCACCTTTGGCCTTGAGAAGGTGTGGCTGCTCCGGCATACATCCTCAAAAACAATAGTTTATGAAAAGATAAACCTCATTGTCCCTGAGA
>JAVEWX010000068.1:0-15428 GCA_034004335.1 Bacteroidales bacterium
AATGAATCCAACCTCCTCAGGAACAACCTCAATGAATAGGAACCTGCCAACGGTTGTTTCTATCAGGTGATTAACCCTCTTGCCGTCAACAACGTCATCGACTTTTACCTTGATTATGGCATGAAGTTCAACCCTTCCCTCGTTATAGGCAATGTTAACCTCATCGGGTGAATAAAATACAAGCCCTTCACCCCTGACCGGATCTGACCCGGTTCCTTTCCTGGCCTTGGTCATGTAGTAAAGACCCAGTACCATATCCTGGGAAGGTACCGTTATCGGTGCTCCATTGGCAGGATTGAGGATGTTGTGAGATGCAAGCATAAGTATCTGCGCCTCCAGGATAGCTGCATTGCCAAGTGGAAGGTGAACTGCCATCTGGTCGCCGTCGAAATCGGCATTGAAAGCTGTACATACCAGTGGATGGAGCTGTATTGCCTTACCTTCAATAAGTTTTGGCTGGAAGGCCTGAATACCTAGCCTGTGAAGTGTGGGAGCCCGGTTAAGCAACACCGGATGTCCCTTGAGTACATTCTCGAGGATATCCCAGACTACAGGATCTTTCCTGTCAACAATTTTCTTGGCTGATTTAACGGTTTTAACTATTCCCCTCTCAATGAGTTTGCGGATCACAAATGGCTTGTAAAGCTCTGCAGCCATATCCTTGGGAAGTCCGCATTCATGAAGACGCAATTCGGGTCCGACAACTATGACCGAACGTGCTGAATAGTCGACTCTCTTTCCAAGAAGGTTCTGGCGGAACCTTCCCTGCTTACCCTTAAGGCTGTCACTAAGTGACTTAAGTGGACGATTGGCATCGGTCTTGACTGCGTTGGCCTTCCTGGAATTGTCAAAAAGTGAATCCACTGATTCCTGGAGCATCCTCTTCTCATTACGGAGGATAACCTCCGGAGCCTTAATCTCAATAAGTCTCTTGAGCCTGTTATTCCTTATTATCACCCTTCTGTAGAGGTCATTGAGGTCGCTGGTGGCAAACCTTCCTCCATCGAGAGGGACAAGGGGTCTGAGTTCAGGCGGGATGACCGGGACTACCTTTATCACCATCCACTCGGGTTTGTTGACATTCACAGATTCCCTGAATGCCTCCACTACCTGAAGCCTCTTAAGGGCCTCATTCTTTCTCTGTTGCGATGTCTCTGTGTTTGCCCTGTGCCTGAGAGAATAGGACAAACCATCGAGGTCGAGCCTCTGCAGAAGCTTGGAAATGGCCTCAGCTCCCATATCGGCGATAAACTTATCGGGATGCTCATCCTCAAGATACTGATTCTCCTTGGGCAGTGACTCGATTATTTCCATGTACTCCTCTTCGGTAAGGAAATCGAGGTACTTGATACCATCAACTGCCTTGATGCCGGGATTGATAACCACATATCTCTCGTAGTAAATTATGGCATCAAGTTTCTTTGTTGGCAGCCCCAGGAGATAGCCGATCTTGTTTGGGAGCGATCTGAAATACCATATATGGGCAACAGGTACCACCAGTGAGATGTGTCCCATTCTTTCACGGCGCACCTTCTTCTCGGTAACCTCAACGCCACAACGGTCACACACTATTCCCTTGTATCGTATCCTCTTATATTTGCCACAGTGACACTCAAAATCCTTGACCGGCCCGAATATCCTTTCACAGAAAAGGCCATCCCTCTCCGGCTTGTAGGTCCTGTAATTTATTGTTTCAGGTTTAAGAACCTCTCCGCTTGAGCGATCGAGGATCTCCTCCGGCGATGCAAGTCCTATGGATATCTTTGAATAGCTAGGCTTTGTCTTAAGATCTCTTCTGAACGACATATTCCGTTGTTTTCTTTTGAAATTGTTTTAAAAACTAATCAAGTATCACGCTCAGACCCAGTCCCCTGAGTTCGTGCAGCAGCACGTTGAGCGATTCCGGAATACCCGGCTGCGGCATGGGCTCACCCTTGACAATCGATTCATATGCCTTGGCTCTTCCCATCACATCATCCGATTTTATTGTCAGTATTTCCTGCAGTATATGAGCTGCACCGAAAGCCTCGAGGGCCCATACTTCCATCTCACCGAAGCGCTGTCCTCCAAATTGTGCCTTACCGCCCAGGGGTTGCTGCGTTATGAGAGAATATGGCCCTATTGAGCGGGCATGCATCTTGTCATCAACCATGTGACCCAGCTTGAGCATGTAGATCACACCTACGGTAGCGGGCTGGTCGAACCTCTCTCCGGTGCTTCCGTCATATAGATATGTCTTTCCATACCTTGGGATACCGGCCTCTTCCGTATATGCCTTTATCTGGTCTATGGTGGCTCCGTCGAAGATCGGCGACGAGAATTTCAAACCAAGTTTGGAACCTGCCCAGCCAAGGACGGTCTCGTAAATCTGTCCGAGGTTCATCCTTGAGGGAACACCGAGGGGATTAAGTACTATATCGACGGGACTGCCATCCTCGAGGAAGGGCATATCCTCCACCCTTACAATCTTTGCCACAATGCCCTTATTCCCATGACGGCCTGCCATCTTATCTCCAACCCTTATCTTCCTCTTCTTGGCTATATAAACCTTGGCCAGCCTGACTATACCCGGTGGCAGTTCATCCCCTATGGTAATGTTGTACTTCTTACGCTTATGGACACTGTCAATCTCCTTGTACTTATTGATATAATTGTGAAGAAGCTCCTTGATCTGATCATTCTTCTTCTTGTCAGTGGTCCATTTGTTCGGATTGATGTTGAGATAATCTATCTCCTGGAGCTGCTTGAGGGTAAATTTGCTGCCCTTGGGAATAATATCCACATTAAGGTAATCCTTTACCCCCTGGGACGTTTTGCCGTTTACCAGGATGAACAGCTTGTCGACAAGTCTGCCCTTCAACTCTTCAACGCTCCTGTTGAAATCGGAGTCAATCCTGTCAAGGAGAGGCTTTTCAACTGTCTTCGACTTACGGTCCTTGACAGCCCTTGTGAAGAGTTTCTTGTCAATCACCACACCTTCAAGTGATGGACCAGCCTTCAGAGAAGCATCCTTTACATCACCGGCCTTGTCTCCGAAGATTGCCCTGAGTAGTTTCTCCTCGGGTGAAGGATCGGACTCTCCCTTTGGAGTTATTTTTCCGATTAGTATGTCGCCCGGGCCTATGTGGGCACCGATGCGGATGATTCCATTTTCATCGAGGTGCTTCGTAGCCTCCTCACTTACGTTAGGTATGTCGGATGTAAGCTCCTCCATCCCCCTCTTGGTGTCACGAACTTCCAGCAGGTATTCATCAATGTGTATGGATGTGAAAATATCATCCTCCACTACTCTCTCCGAAATGACAATGGCATCCTCAAAGTTATATCCCTTCCATGGCATGAATGCCACTTTAAGGTTCCTGCCCAGGGCAAGCTCACCATTCTTGGTACCGTATCCTTCGCTCAACACCTGTCCCCTGGAAACTTTCTCTCCCTTCTTAACTATGGGGATAAGATTTATGCAGGTATTCTGGTTTGTCTTCTTGTATTTGGGCAGGACATACCGTTTGATGTCATCATCAAAGCTGACGAATTTTTCCTCATCAGTACGGGTATACCTGATTACTATTTCATTGGCATCAACGTACTCCACTATCCCATCGCCTTCGGCAGTGATCAGTATTCTGCTGTCACTTATCACCTGGCCTTCCAGTCCGGTGCCGACTATTGGTGCCTCTGGCCTTACCAGCGGAACCGCCTGACGCATCATATTTGAACCCATGAGTGCCCTGTTGGCATCATCGTGCTCAAGGAACGGAATCAGCGAGGCTGCAATTGATGCGATCTGGTTTGGTGCCACATCCATAAGGTCAACCTTGGAGATCTCCTCGAAGGGATAGTCTGCCTCAAAACGGCATTTTGCCCTTGGATTCAGGAAAGCTCCATCATCGGCTACCGGTGCATTCGCCTGCGCAATGACCTTTTCCTCCTCTTCCTCGGCTGAAAGCCATACGACACCATCTTCAGAGAAATCGACCTTGCCGGAATTTACTTTTCTGTATGGAGTTTCAATGAATCCCAGATGGTTAATTTTGGCAAAGACACAAAGTGATGATATCAGCCCGATATTCGGTCCTTCCGGAGTCTCTATGGGGCATAGTCTGCCGTAGTGCGTGTAGTGTACGTCTCTTACCTCAAACCCGGCTCTTTCACGAGACAATCCGCCGGGGCCCAGGGCTGAAAGCCTGCGCTTGTGGGTCATCTCTGCAAGCGGATTGGTCTGATCCATGAACTGGGACAACTGATTTGTTCCAAAGAAGGAGTTTATGACCGAAGAAAGGGTTTTTGAGTTTATCAGGTCAACAGGTGTGAATACCTCATTGTCGCGTACATTCATCCTTTCCCTTATGGTTCTTGCCATCCTGGCCAGACCAACACCAAACTGGGCATAAAGCTGTTCACCAACTGTCCTTACCCTCCTGTTGCTCAGATGATCGATATCATCAACGTCAGTCTTTGAATTGATAAGCTCAATCAGGTATCCTATAATGGCAATTATGTCCTCACGTGTGAGTACCTTGATACCCATATCAGTCTCAAGCCTGAGCTTCTTGTTGATCCTGTATCTTCCAACATCCCCTAAGTCATATCTCTTGTCGGAAAAGAACAATTTGTCAATAACATCACGGGCAGTCGCCTCATCGGGCGGTTCGGCATTTCTCAACTGCCTGTAAATATATATTACTGCCTCCTTTTCCGAGTTGCAGGGGTCCTTCTGGAGGGTATTGTATATTATTGCGAAATCAGAGAGACTGAAGTCCTCACGATGCAGCAGTATTGTCTTCGCACCCGAATCGACTATCATGTCGATGTGCTCATTTTCTATCGTAGTCTCCCTGTCGATGATGACCTCATTCCTTTCGATCGACACCACTTCTCCTGTGTCCTCATCAACGAAATCCTCAACCCATGTCTTCAGAACCCTGGCTGCCAATTTCCTTCCAACCAGTTTCTTAAGGCTCGTTTTTGAAACCTTGTGTTCCTCGGCCAGGTTGAATATCTCAAGTATGTCCTTGTCGCTTTCAAAACCAATAGCCCTGAGCAACGTTGTGACGGGAAGCTTCTTTTTACGGTCAATGTAGGCATACATTACATTGTTGATGTCAGTGGCAAATTCTATCCAGGAGCCCTTGAAGGGGATAATCCTGGCTGAATATAGTTTTGTGCCGTTGGCATGGATGCTCTGTCCGAAGAATACTCCTGGTGAACGGTGCAGCTGTGAAACCACTACACGTTCAGCCCCGTTAATGACGAATGTTCCCCTTTCGGTCATATAGGGTACCGTTCCAAGGTAAACATCCTGTATCACAGTGTCAAAGTCCTCATGCTCGGGGTCAGTGCAGTAAAGCTTAAGCTTGGCTTTCAGCGGTACACTGAAGGTCAGTCCGCGCTCAATGCACTCTTCAATCGAATATCGTGGGGGGTCGATTGAGTAATCAAGGAACTCGAGGACAAAATTGTTCCTTGTATCGGTGATGGGGAAATTTTCCTGGAAGACCTGGAAAAGTCCCTCCTTTTTCCTGTTGTCGGGAATTGTGCCGAGTTGAAAAAACTCGGAAAATGATTTAATTTGAACCTCCAGGAAATCAGGATATCTTAACTGCTGTTGCCTGGTGGAGAAATCTATACGTTCAGTTTTCTTTGAAGACATTGACGACTGGATTTATTGATTAACAATAACATCATATGATAAAAAGGCTTAGAACCCCTTTCGGAAAAGGGATTCTAAACCTGTAACCCGTCAATCTGGTTTAACTTATTTAAGTTCAACTTCAGCTCCTGCTTCAACTAACTGGTTCTTGATTGATTCTGCTTCATCCTTTGATACACCTTCCTTTACGGGAGAGGGGGCTGCATCAACAACGGCTTTTGCTTCCTTGAGCCCAAGTCCCGTGATATCCTTGACAAGCTTAACAATCTGCAGCTTCTGTGCGCCTGCAGCCTTGAGAATAACGTCAAAGGAGGTTTTCTCCTCAGCTGCGGCGGCCCCATCGCCACCGGCGGCCGGACCTGCTACAGCAACAGCTGCGGCGGCCGGTTCAATGCCATACTCCTCCTTGAGGATCTTTGCAAGTTCATTAACTTCCTTAACAGTGAGATTTACAAGCTCTTCTGCAAATTTCTTAAGATCTGCCATTTTTATTAATTATTAATGTGTTTTACATGAATATTGATAACTACTTTTTTGACAGTGTTTCAAGAACACCGTGAATTTTATTGCCTCCCGACTGAAGTGCGGAGATAACGTTTCTGGCCGGCGACTGGAGCAGCATGATAATATCACCAATAAGCTCATCCTTTGACTTGAGAGACACCAATGCATCAAGCATGTTATCGCCCAGATATACCGACTCTTCAACGTATGCCCCTTTCAGCAGCGGCTTGTCATTCTTCTTCCGGAACTCCTTAATAAGTTTGGCAGGAGCGTTTCCGGTGTTTGAAAACATGACAGAAGTAGAACCATTGAGAACTTCGTAGAGTTCCTCAAGGTTCTTGCCCGATTGTTCAAAAACCCTCTTTAAAAGAGTGTTCTTAACGACAACGAGTTTGATCTCCTTGTCAAAACACTTTCTTCTGAGGGCGCTTGTATCGGCAGCATTCAGCTGAGCTATGTCAGTCAGATAGAAATGGCTGAACTGACTAAGGTTCTCAGCAAGTCTGTTTATTATTTCGTTTTTCTCTTCGCGTCTCATAATTAAAAGATGTTTGCTTATAAACCCTATTCGTCGAGTCCTTTGGGATCTATCTTTAATCCCGGGCTCATGGTACTTGAAAGAAATATCGACCTGATATATGTACCTTTTGCAGCCGCAGGTTTAAGCTTGTTCACCATCGAGATGAACTCCCTGGCATTGTCGACGATTTTATGAGGCTCGAATGAGACTTTTCCTATTGAGGTATGAACGATCCCGGCTTTATCAACCTTGAAATCGATCTTACCCTGCTTGACCTCCTTAACAGCCTTGCCTATCTCCATAGTCACGGTTCCGCTTTTCGGATTGGGCATAAGCCCGCGCGGACCGAGTATTTTTCCTAACTGACCTACCTTGCCCATTACAGACGGCATGGTTATTACCACGTCAATGTCGGTCCATCCCCCCTTTATCTTGTCGATGTACTCATCGAGGCCTACGAAATCGGCACCTGCCTCCTTCGCTTCGTCTTCTCGGTCGGGTGTGCAGAGTGCCAGAACCCTGGTCTGCTTTCCTGTTCCGTGGGGAAGAGAGACGACACCGCGAACCATCTGGTTCGATTTCCGCGGATCAACACCAAGCCTTACATCAATGTCGACGGAAGCATCGAATTTTGTAGTGGTGATTTCCTTCACCATCGATGCCGCTTCAGTTAATGTATAGAGCCTGCCCGGTTCGATCTTCGACCTGGAAAGCTTCTGATTCCTGGTAAGTTTAGTCATCTTATCCTCTTAAAAATTAATTACTATCGGGGAGGTTACCCTGAACGGTTATCCCCATACTTCTTGCGGTACCAGCTACCATCTTCATGGCTGATTCGAGTGTAAAACAATTCAAATCCTCCATCTTATCCTGCGCAATTGTCCTGATCTGTTCCCAGGTCACCGATGCCACCTTGTTCCTGTTGGGCTCCGGGGAGCCTTTCTTCGACTTGGAGGCCTCCATAAGCTGAACTGCCACCGGCGGTGTCTTCGTCACAAAGTCAAATGACTTGTCATTGTAGACAGTGATTACCACCGGTATAACCTTTCCGGCCTTGTCCTGGGTCCTCGCATTAAACTGCTTACAGAATTCCATGATATTCACTCCCTTGGAACCGAGTGCCGGTCCGACGGGAGGAGACGGGTTAGCCGCGCCGCCACGAATCTGTAACTTGATTAATCCAGCAACTTCTTTAGCCATAATTTAAAATTTGCTTGTTTATTGCGAGAGCCTGGCAGTTACTCAGGAAGCATTATATTTGTCATAACTGCCAATTTCTTCGTTAATTTTCCTTTTCTACCTGCATAAAACTGAGCTCCAGGGGTGTCTTTCTTCCAAAAATCTTAACCATTACCTTGAGCTTCTTCTTTTCAGTGTTAACCTCTTCTATTACACCCGAGAAACTATTGAAAGGGCCATCAATGACCTTTACCGTTTCACCGACAACGAACGGGACATTGAGTTCCTCATCGCTGGCTGCCAGTTCGTCAACCTTACCCAGGATCCTGTTAATCTCAGATTTTCTGAGTGGAACCGGTTCCCCGTCGTGTGATCCGAGAAATCCCAGAACATTGGGCACATTTCTCAGAACATGCGGAACCTCTCCTACCAGGATGGCTTCGACCAGCACATAGCCAGGGAAGAAGGTCCTCTCCTTGCTTACCTTTTTGCCCGATCTGATCTGATAAACCTTCTCGGTCGGGATGAGTACCTGTGAAATGTATTCCTCAAGCTTCAGGCGGGTAACCTCACTATCAATGTATTCCTTTACCTTCTTCTCCTTGCCGCCGATAGCCCTCAGGACATACCATTTCTTTACAATCTCACTCATCTGAATCCCCGGTGATTAATAAAGTTTGCTGTAAACAAAACTCATTATCCTGTCAAATGAAAAATCCATGGCAGCCACAATGAGGGCAATTATGAGCGATGCAGCCATCACCAGGATGGCACTGCTTTGAAGTTCGCTCCATGTCGGCCAGGTAACTTTGTGCACCAGCTCCGTGAACGATTCCTGAATATACCTTTTTATCTTCATCTGCCTTCAAAATTTGCACGGGAGGAGAGACTCGAACTCCCGACACCTGGTTTTGGAGACCAGTGCTCTACCAACTGAGCTACACCCGTATTACCAACCGGTATTCTCAGGGTATTCCGGTCCAGCCGGAATCCCTGATGACCGGTCATTTTATTATTCCAGAATGGCCGTTACCTGTCCTGCTCCAACAGTTCTGCCACCTTCACGGATAGCAAAACGAAGACCTACATTGATGGCAACCGGGTAGATAAGATCAACGGTTATTGAAACATTATCACCAGGCATAACCATCTCAACTCCATCAGGAAGTGTGATCTCTCCGGTGATGTCGAGGGTCCTCAGATAAAACTGCGGACGATATTTATTGTGGAATGGTGTATGACGACCACCCTCTTCCTTCTTCAGAACATAGATCTCAGCCTTTATCTTGGTATGCGGAGTAATTGAACCCGGCTTGGCAAGAACCATACCTCTCTTAATCTCCTTCTTGTCGACTCCGCGAAGCAGCAGACCAACGTTGTCACCAGCCTCACCCCTGTCGAGGATCTTCCTGAACATCTCAACTCCCGTGCAAACGGTTTTGCGCTTGCTGGCACCCAGGCCAATTATCTCAAGCTCATCACCGGTATTGACGACTCCCGTCTCAATACGACCCGTTGCAACTGTACCACGGCCTGTAATCGAGAAAATGTCCTCAACGGGAAGCAGGAATGGTTTCTCATTGTCACGGGGAGGAATGGGGATATATGAATCAACAGCCTCCATCAGTTCCATTACCTTCTCTTCCCACTTCGCCTCTCCGTTCATGGCACCGAGTGCCGAACCGCGTATTACGGGCGCATTGTCACCATCAAACTTGTAGAAGGTGAGCAGGTCGCGGACCTCCATCTCAACCAGGTCGAGAAGTTCTTCGTCGTCAACCATGTCAACCTTGCTCATGAATACAACAACCTGCGGAACGTTTACCTGACGTGCAAGCAGGATATGTTCACGGGTCTGAGGCATTGGACCGTCTGTCGCGGCAACAACCAGGATTGCACCGTCCATCTGGGCAGCACCGGTAACCATGTTCTTGACATAGTCAGCGTGTCCCGGACAGTCAACATGTGCATAGTGACGGTTTGCAGTCTGGTACTCCACATGAGAAGTATTAATAGTAATACCCCTCTCCTTCTCTTCAGGCGCATTGTCAATAGAATCAAAATCCCTGATCTCAGAAAGACCTTTCTTAGCAAGAACCATCGTAATGGCTGCCGTCAGGGTAGTCTTACCATGGTCGACGTGGCCGATTGTTCCGATGTTAACGTGTGGCTTCGTCCTTGAAAATTTTTCTTTAGCCATAACTCCAAGCGTATTTTTAAATGTGATTTAAGGTTAATTATTATTCTGTCTTAAAAAGTTGTTTTCATTGAGCCGAAGACGGGAATTGAACCCGTGCCCCCTTCCTTACCAAGGAAGTGCTCTACCCCTGAGCTACTTCGGCAACGAATTGAGCGGGAGACGGAACTCGAATCCGCGACCCTCAGCTTGGAAGGCTGATGCTCTACCGACTGAGCTACTCCCGCTTATGTTTACAGAGGCACGAAACTCCCCGGACTTACCGGCTTAAAATCATTCTTCCGATGTATTGTGGGGAGAGCAGGATTCGAACCTACGAAGTCGTGCGACAACAGATTTACAGTCTGCCCCAGTTGGCCACTTTGGTATCTCCCCAATCATCAGAGTTTCTCCTCAGGTAAAATACATTTGCATAATTCCATGAGCCGATGAAGGGATTCGAACCCCCGACCTGCAGATTACAAATCAGCTGCTCTGGCCAACTGAGCTACATCGGCAATGTTAAAGAACGCCCGATTTTTAAGCATAGAAATAGCCTCAAAAAACGGTCTGCAAATGTATGAAATTAATATTCAAAAACAAAAATTGGGATAATTTATTTTCCCGGGGCTTCGGTCAGACACCTTTCATCTTTTGTTTCTGCTTGGTAATCTGTTTTTTGAGAGCATCAACTACCGAGTCTGTAGCCTCTTCGAATGTTTTGCTCTGCTTCCTGGCGAAAAGAGGGCCGCCCGGATACTCCAGCCTGATTTCAGTAATCTTATTTTCCCTGTCCTGATCATTGTCGAGCCTGAGAAAAACCTCGGCGCTAACAATGTTGTCACTTACCTGGTGCAGCTTGCCGATCTTCTGCTGTACAAAGTCAATCAGCTTCCTGTCTGCGTCAAACCTTACTGAATGAATCTGGATGTTCATACTCTTTCCTCCTATCGTTTTAAGCCCTTGGATGGGACTGTTTATATACTTTCTTAAGCTTGTCGAATGTGTTATGGGTGTAAATCTGGGTAGCCGAGAGGTTTGCATGGCCCAGCAGCTCCTTGATGGAATTCAGGTCAGCCCCGTGATTCAGCATGTGGGTGGCAAAGCTGTGACGCAATACATGAGGACTCCTCCTTTCAATTGTCGTTACCATCGTCAGGTACCTGTTCACAATATTATACACATACTTGTCATACATTCTTCTGCCCCTGCCTGTTACAAAAAACCAGTCTCCCTCCGATTCAACATGACTCCTTTCTTCAAGGTAATATTTTAGTGAATCCCTGAAACTGTCGAGAAGAGGAATGATCCTCTCCTTATTGCGTTTTCCAAGTACCCTGAGAGTCCCCCTCGACTCATCGAAATCCGATAACTTGAGTCCGGTAAGCTCGCTCCTCCGAATACCCGTTAGATATAACATCTCAATTATCGTCTTATTGCGTCTGCCCTCGAAATTGTCACCGAACTCAAAACTGTCAAGTAACCTGTCAAGCGATTGCTCAGGTACAAACTCAGGCAGAATCTTCTTCCTCCGCGGCATTACCACCCTTTCAAGAGGATCGGTCGTAACGGCACCCTCCCTCCGGAGAAACCTGTAAAATGCGCGAAGGCAAGATATCTTGCGATGAACTGAAACACCAGTCATACCCCCGTCAAGCATACTGACTATCCAGTTCCTGACATCCCTTGAAGTAACCTCTCCTGTGTCAAAAATACGCCCTTCTACAGATACAAAGGCAATGAACTGATCAAGATCGTTTTCATAGGAACGGATGGTATGACGTGAATAGCGCCTTTCCGTCGACAGGTATTGCAGAAATGATTCCTTACCCTTCATAAAGGAACCCGGTATGTAAAAATTTGTTGTGTTACCCGGAGGATAACCGAGGAATTAATCCTCCTTTTCCTGAAGCTTCTGAATGTAGATGGCTTTCTTGATTTCCTCCCTGCGGCTGATGGAGCGTTTTGTAAAAGACTGACGCGAACGCAATTCACGTATCACACCCGTCTTCTCAAACTTCCTTTTGAACTTCTTTAAGGCCCTTTCAAGGTTCTCGCCCTCTTTTAACGGTACAATTATCATATTTCCCTTATACTGTTTTAAAATCGAGCCGCAAAGTTAGAAATAGAATTTCTGATTCCAAAACAAATCCTCATTAATTTGTGCAGATGCCATCCTGATAACCATAATACCCTTTCACATAAGCAACCTTCTTTATATTAAACATCCTTGATAAATATAGCAAAAAAAAAAGTTCAGTCCAAATATTTAACAAATGATATGTAGTGTCTCAGAAAATCCCTCTTTTCCACAGGGATGAGATTGTTTTCCACCATCTCCTCCCACGATGATATTGATCCGGCTCTTTCACGGTACCGCACAATTGCAGTAACATGTTCAGAATCAAGGTAAGGATGCCTCAGGATATCCCTGTAGTCGTCAGTATTTATCCTGATTCTTCTCAATCCTGATGTATCCGCGCTTACCATGCCCGAGATACGCTCAAACACATCCACCCTTAGTCCATAGACCTCCAGCAGTTGCCTTGTATCGGCATATCCGCCCAGGAGATTCCCATACTTGATTATTCTCGCTGAAAGTACCGGACCAATACCGGGAAGCTTTTCAAGATCAGCCGAATCACAGACGTTGAGATTCAGTATCTCCCGCTGGCTTACCCTGACAGTCATCTGACCGGCAACAGGTTTATCTTCACCAGCTGACTGCAAGATGCTTTCCTTCGTCATTACCTTACCCACAAAAACAATTTCGGGAAGTTCGCCCGAAGAGTTGACAAAAAACCTTGACAGTACAACCGCCACAGCAGCCAGCATAATGACAACTGTTGCCCGCCTCTCGCGACGGCTATAGCCAAACCAATCCTTAATGGGCCTGACCCTTTTCTTCATTGTACTAATCTTTCAGCGAGACAATGCAAGATAGGAAAAAAATAACAATAGAAGATTCAGGTATCAGGTATCAGGTACCAGGTACCAGGTTTCCGGCTTCCGGTATCAGGAACACGCCGCATGGAGCATGGTAACCAGTAACCGGTAAAACCCCTTAGGGGTTGGATATCAATAGCGTAGGGGCCTCCCCCCCATGTAAACGCCGCGCATGGTGCCAGCCTTCGCGGAGCTACGGCTGACAAGGCATGGGTAAAATGGTGATCGGTGTTCGGTAATCAGTGATCGGTAATATGGGCTTCGCCCTGTCTTCTGGTGGCTGCGCCGCCGCATCCGTAGACAGCTAAGCCAATCCTTGAACCTGGCCACAGGCAATTTTTGAATTATTGAATTTTTGAATTTTTGAATTTTGAACCGAACCTCTGGGGGACGGGGCGGTAATCACTTCTTTTTCAGTGTTGCAAGGTATGCCTGAAGATCGGCGTATACTTCAGGAGCGAGTATTACCAGCCCGATGATATTGGGGAAAGCCATTGTCAGCACCATCATGTCGGAAAATGCAATTACATTGTTCAGACTCGCTGAGGCACCTATAACAGTAAAGGTCAGGAATATGGCATAATAGACCGGAGGCAAAATCTTTACAGGTATGCCCATTCTCCTGAATGGCTTTTCGAAGAGGTACCTGAATCCGTTCAGACCGTAATAGGACCAGGATATCATGGTAGAGAAGGCAAAACAAAGAATGGAAATCACCAGCAGGTATGGGAACCATGGGAACACTGTGGCAAAGGCAGCGGAGGTGAGCTGTGATCCCTCCAGACCCGATCCTGTCTCCGACACTCCGGTAAAGATTATTACCATGGCCGTCATGGTACATATCACCACAGTGTCTATAAAAGGTTCAACAAGAGCTACAATGCCCTCCTTAACGGGGACATTGGTGCGGGCAGCTGCATGAGCTACGGCAGCTGATCCCACACCAGCTTCGTTTGAAAAAGCACCTCTCTGAAAGCCGGTTATGAGAACACCGATTATCCCTCCCTTGACGGCAACCGGACTGAAGGCTCCTTTTATAATTACCATGAACACCTCATCTACCCTTCCGATATTCATGATTATTATTACCAGGGCGGCTCCGACATAGAGAATTGCCATGAAGGGTACCAACTTCGATGCCACCCTGGCTATGCTCTTAATTCCTCCGTATACAACGACTCCTATAAGGGCCGCCAGAGCAATTCCGAACCAGAACCCATAAGGCTCCAGTCCGGGGAATATAAGTCTGAACTGGGCAAATGACTGGTTAGCCTGAAACATATTGCTGCCTCCGAAACTAGCCAGCACCATCATTATGGCACTGAAACCTGCCAGCACCATACCCAGGGCTCCCAGCTTTCTTTTTTTCAATCCCCTGCTGAGGTAGTACATTGGCCCCCCCGACACCCTGCCACGTTCATCAATATCCCTGTACTTGAGACCCAGGGTACATTCCGTAAACTTCATTGACATGCCCAGCAGGCCGGCGATTATCATCCAGAATGTTGCGCCCGGTCCGCCAATGGTAACTGCAATTGCAACACCGGCAATATTGCCAAGGCCCACGGTGGCAGAAAGAGCTGTTGCCAGTGCCTGAAAATGACTTACCTCTCCCTTGTCACCAGTCTTGTCATACTTGCCGGCTATGAGTCCGAAAGAGTGCCTGAAAGCACGAAAATTGACGAACCTCATCCTTATGGTAAAGTATATACCTCCGAGGATAAGCCAGAGAACGACGATTGGAATCCTGACACCAGCATCAATACCAATTGCAGCCACCGGATCCCAGAAAAATATTTTTTCCAGGAAACTAACGACCGGCCCGAAAGCGGCATCTATTTTTCCGGCATCTGCTGCCGCATCAGTAAGAAGAAAAACCATTCTCTATGATCACCTGGCTGCCTTAAGCATCAGCCCAATATGCCGTAAATAAACACGGTTGCAATTGCAAGCGGGGCAAAAAATTTAAGGATTATTACAATGACACCCGCAATCTTCACTCTGAACAGACCGCTGCTTGATATCTCATCGACAAAAGCCTTTCTTCCAAGGTACCACCCGACAAATACCACTATGAATGTGGCTCCGAGAGGCAGCAGGATATTTGCCGACAGGTAGTCAAACCATCCGAAGAGGGTCTTTCCGAATATCAGAGTATCGCTGAGGGGACCAAAAGAGAGGGTCGCAAATACTCCCAATGCCGATATTGCGGTAGCTCCTATGATGGTTGCCTTTGTCCGGGTCATCTTAAGCTCTTCGGAAAAATAGGCAACCACAACTTCAAGCACTGAAACAGTTGAAGTCAACGCTGCAATAGCCAGAAGTATAAAGAAAAGTATTGCGAAGAAATATCCTCCCGGCATCTGGGCAAAGATATTGGGAAGCACTATGAATACCAGCCCAAAACCCTCTGCAGGATCAATTCCGAATGCAAAAACTGCAGGGAAGATCAT
>JAVEWX010000069.1:0-15388 GCA_034004335.1 Bacteroidales bacterium
TATCCAGTATGTTGCCAAAACGTATTCATGCAGTTACAGTTGATGGGTTTTTGATGAAAGTAATCCTCTTCATATTCGTTTTTACTATAAATGAAAAGTTTTTATAGATAGCAACTTAAGTTAATTAAAAGAATTATCGAAATGGAAAATGGCAAGGCTTTGAAGAGTGGTGAGTTCCTGGTAAAACAGGTTGACCCGGCAACAGTTTTTATTCCCGAGGAGTTAAATGAGGAGCAGAGGATGATTGCGCAAACCTGTCAGGATTTCCTCGATACCGAGGTTTATCCACGCATAGCCGATCTTGAAAAGGGCGACAGGGAGCTTATGAAGGAGGTTCTCAGGAAATCGGGTGATCTTGGCCTTATGGGTATTCCACTTCCTGAAGAATACGGCGGTTTCGGCCAGTCATTCGTAACACAGATGCTTGCTGCACAGACCACTGGAGCCGGATGCTCATTTTCAGTAGCATACATGTGTCATTGCGGAATAGGCACCATGCCGATAATGTATTTCGGTAATGAAGAACAGAGGCAGAGGTATGTTCCCAGGCTGGCCACCGGTGAGATCATAGGATCTTACTGTCTTACCGAACCCGGGGCAGGCAGTGATGCCAATTCAGGGAAGACCAGTGCCAGGCTCAGCGAAGACGGGAAACACTATATCCTCAACGGGCAGAAGATGTGGATCACCAACGCCGGTTTCGCCGATATACAGATAGTCTTTGCTAAGGTTGACAACGACCGTGTGCTGAGCGCCTTCATAGTGGAGAGGGACTGGCCCGGTGTGGTTGTGGGTCCTGATGAGCATAAGATGGGAATTAAGGGATCATCAACAGCACAGATTTACTACAACGACGTCAAGGTTCCCGTTGAGAATATGCTGGGATCCAGGGGTGAAGGCTTCCGCATAGCCCTGAGCATACTTCATATGGGCCGCATAAAGCTGGGCGCCAACGTGATAGGCGCAGCCCGAAAGACAATCGTCGATTCTGTACGCTATGCCAATGAAAGAAAGCAGTTCGGGGTGCTCATATCATCCTTCGGGGCAATAAAACAGAAGCTTGCAATGCAGGTTGTCAGAACATTTGCCACCGAGTCGGCAATTTACAGGGTGAGCAAAGATATTGACAATCTTACTGAAAGATATAAGTCTGAGAACTGCGAAAAGGGACGCGCTTCCATCGATGCCATAAGCCATTATGCCATTGAGGCTGCCATGCTGAAGGTCTACGGCTCGGAGATGCTCGATTATGTCGTCGATGAGGCCGTTCAGATCCATGGCGGAATGGGTTATTCGGCCGAGATGGATGTGGAGCGCGCCTACCGCGACTCCCGCATTAACCGCATCTTCGAAGGTACCAATGAGATAAACCGGCTGCTGCTGGTTGACACCACCATGAAGAGGGCCATGAAGGGCGATTTCGACCTGTTCGGCGAGGCAGAGAAGGTATATGCCGGGGCATCAACCATCGATGACGGCAGGAAAAAGGGCGAGAGTTACGGAGAGGAGAAACTGAGGTATATCACAAATTTCAAGAAGGTGGCACTGGCCGTCATTCACGCTGCCACAAAGGTTTTTGAAAAGAAACTGGTGCATGAGCAGGAGGTCCTTACCTGTATCTCCGACATTATCATGGAGATATACGTTGCTGAATCACTTGCACTGAGGGTTCTCAGGCTTGAGTCGCTAAGGGGTGTTGACCAGATATACCGCGATATTGTTGACATCTACATTTTCAACGCAGCATCAGAGATAAGAAGATCAGCCATTGCGGCTGTATATTCCACCCTCGAGGGTCAGGAGGCTGAAACAATTGCTTCCCTGGCTGAAAGACTCACCGCCGTTGCAGGGGTGAACGTAAAAGAGGCAGGCAGGCGGATCGCCGACAAGCTGATTTCGGACAATGATTATAAATTCTGATATTTGGCAAAATATCAGATAGAATGCCAGGTATATTAAGGACATTGCTGCGCACTATGGTATCTCCCATGATGATGGGGGTGCTGTTTATTATCATTGCCGTTGCCCTTGCCATAGCCACCTTCATTGAAAATGACTGGGGTGCCGGCGCTGCCCGCAGCCTTGTCTACAATACCCGCTGGCTCGAGATACTTTTCCTGCTCGCTGCAGTCAACATAACAGGTCAGATGGTCACTTTCAGGCTTTACCGCCGCGAGAAGCTTACCATTTTAATGTTTCATGCATCTTTCCTGCTGATAATTGCCGGGGCAGCACTTACCAGGTATACCGGATTCGAAGGAGTAATGCACATCAGAAAGGGTGAGGAAAAGGATTACTGCCTTACCTCCGACAGTTACCTGGGACTTACCGTCAGGGACGCTGGTGGGCTTGCAGTGTATGAGAAACTGCTCAGGTTCAATATCGAGGAATCTTCGTCAGTAAAACAGGTTGCCAGGCTGAGAAGGGCAGGCATCGACGGGCAGGTAAGGATGAAACGTTATATCCCGAATGCTGCTGAAACAATTGAAGAATCACGCAACGGGGAACCTCTGGTTTCGCTGATAGTGACGAGCGGAATGACGTCCAGGGAATCAGTCATCCTGCAAAGGGGAGAGACCATCACTGCCGGGGGATTGACACTCGGATTCATTGCCGGCGGGGATAGTGACGTGGAGATATACCTTGAGTCCGGATCATTCTACATGATCTCAGGAATGGCCATCACAATGGCCGGCATGGGGTCGGAGGAAAATGTTGGCTATGAACCCGGGGTAAGGGTTCCCCTCCAACAGATGAAAATTTATACTGCCGGGGGTTTGAGGATTATACCGGGGGAGCTTACCCTTTCGGGCGTCATCAGGCCTGTGGCGGTCGACAGGTCAGAGCAGCAGACGGGAATGAATGCCTTCGAGTTTGAGATAGTGGCAGGAAGTGAAGCACACACTGTATGGCTATGGGACAGGGGGACGGAGCAGCCTTCTGAGTACAGGGTCAGAATAGCCGGTAATGATCTTGAACTGTCGCTCGGTCACATGAAGGAGATGCTGCCATTCTCGATGAGGCTTTCCGACTTTGTCGTTGAGAGGTATCCGGGTTCCAGCAGCCCCTCGGGCTACAAGAGCTCTGTGGTTGTCATTGACGCGGATAAGGGAATTGAGGAACCCTATCTTATCTACATGAATAATATACTCAGATATGGCGGTTACAGGTTCTACCAGTGGTCATATGACAAGGATGAAAAGGGCACCATACTATCTGTCAGCCGCGACAGGGCAGGTATACCTGTAACATATACGGGCTATGGTTTGATGATGTTCTTCATCCTGGTCTCCCTGGTCAATCCCTCTTCACTTTTCCGGAAGGTAACACCTTCATTATGGAACTCTTCACTGAGGAGGCCGGCAGTAGTGATATTGATGTTCGGATTAACGGTCTTTGGAACCTCTGAAGCTGTTGCCCAGAGACTTATTGCTGACACGAGAACCGCTGATGAACTGGGAAGGTTACTGGTACAGGATCAAAAGGGCAGAACCAAGCCCCTTTATACTCTCAGCAGCGACATACTCAGGAAGGTGTCGCGTCAGAATTCCTTTATGGGATATACTCCCATGCAGGTTTTTGCCGGATTCTATTTCGATTTCGATAACTGGCAGGATATGCCGGTTATAAGGGTGTCTGACCGGAACCTCAGGAGTACCCTGGGCATAGCATCCGAATATGCCGCTTTCAGCGATATTGTAGACATGTCGGCACAGGGGGGGTACAGGCTCGGAAACATCGTTGAGGAGGCTTATTCAAAGCCCCCTGCCTCGAGGTCGAGAAGTGAAAAAGAGGCCATAAAGCTCGATGAAAGGGTGAATATCTGTTACATGATCTACAGGGGTGACTTCATGAAGATCTTTCCTCTCCGTAATGGTACTGATAAATGGGGTGATGCAGGCGAAGCAATGCAATATGCCGCATCTTCTGCCGATTCACTGTTCCTCACCGGACTGATGCAGTCACTATATGAGGCCACGAGATCAGGCAACAGGGCTGATGCCAGGGAGTTGACCCGTGTGGCAGGCGAGTATCAGTCGAGGTTTTCCACATACGAGGTTCCAGGCAGGGGTAAGAGCGGTGCCGAGATTCTTTACTACAGGCTGAAAATATTCGAACGACTATTCCCATTTTACCTGGCCCTGGGTATCGTTTTGCTGATTATACTGCTTGCCGGGGTTATTACCGGCAGGGTGAGATACCGACTGCTACCCTCCATTATAGCCATATTGCTGGCGGCCGGGTTCTTCATCCATACTACCGGCCTCGGACTGAGGTGGTATGTTTCCGGTCATTCTCCCATGAGTAATGGTTATGAGTCAATGATATTCATTTCGTGGGTTGCCCTGCTTGCGGGATTTATCTTCCGGCGCAGGTCGTGGTTCGCCCTGTCGGCTACGGCCGTTCTGTCGGGACTCACACTGCTTGTTGCCCACATGAGCTTCATGGACCCCGAGATAACCGCCCTGGTTCCGGTATTGCAGTCCTACTGGCTTACCCTGCACGTGTCGGTTATTACCGGAAGCTACGGGTTCCTCGGCCTGGGCGCTCTGCTCGGACTTATCTCGCTGCTGCTCATAACTCTTGCAGATAAGAATAATCTGGGGAGGATAAGCGCCACCATTGATGAGCTGACAATAATTAACTACAGGTCACTTACACTGGGACTTTACCTGCTTACGATCGGGACTTTTCTTGGCGCCATATGGGCCAATGAATCGTGGGGTCGTTACTGGGGGTGGGATCCGAAGGAGACCTGGTCGCTGATAACGATAATAGTATACAGTTTCATACTTCACTCGAGGAACATTCCGGGGATGAAAGACATCTATACTTTCAATACAATGTCACTGTTTGGTATAGCCTCGGTGCTGATGACTTACTTCGGGGTAAATTACTATCTGTCGGGTCTCCATTCTTATGCCGGGGGTGATCCGGTGCCGGTACCCATGGCTGTTTACCTGTCGGTTATTGTTGTTTTTATGCTGGCTATTGCTGCTTACATCAGATACCTTGCCATTGAAAAGGTAACGGGCGGATCAACTGACTGACAAAACAAAACCGCCCTCCGGAAGCCGGAAGGCGGACTGTTATCAGGGGTGGAAGACCGGATTCGAACCGGCGACCTTCGGAACCACAATCCGACATTCTAACCAGCTGAACTACATCCACCGTTTTCAGGATTGCAAAGTAATATCAAAAAAATTACTTCTCAAAATTTCAATAATATTTCACACCCCATCTTCCTATTGCTATCTTTGCACGGTTTTATGCCGGAAATGAGAAGGTGAGGGGCACAATTTTTCCCTTTCCCGGCTGTTTATAGTCGTGTATTATCTATTTCAGTCAATTGCCGAAGTTAAAATTCATAGACAACATTTCGGGTTTACAGTTGTTCCAGCTGCTAAGGTTCGGGGTTTTTCTTGTCATTAGCATAGTCCTTACCAAGACGCATATGCCGCCGGGCGAGATAGGTGCCTGGGAGATGTTCCTGTTTGCTGCCAGTCTTCTCAGTTTCTTCTGGGTTACCGGTATTATACAATCGCTCCTGCCACTCTATCACAGAAACCGCACCTACAGGAAAATGGGTGACAACGGCAATGGTAAATCGCCTGAGATATTCAACGCATTTATTCTGCTAACGGGCATCAGCCTGCTGATGTTCCTTTTCGGCCACACCATAAAGGGGACTGTCGATGTTTACGGATTCAGGGGTAACGTCCCCTACATTAACCTCCTGTTGCTGTATATCCTCCTCAGCAATCCGGTCTGCCTCATTGAATACATATATCTGCTAAATAACCGCTCCTACAGGATACTGCAGTATGGACTATACACCTTTGGGGCTCAGCTGGTACTGGTTGTCGGCCCGATCGTTATCGGCAGGGACATAATATGGGCCATTTACGGACTTCTCTTTATCACTCTGGTAAGATGGGTGTGGCTGATCATCCTGCTCAGACGATATACTGAAATGAGGATTTCGGTGAAATTTATGCGCGAACATCTGTACCTGGGTGCTCCGCTGATAGTATCTTCACTTATTAGCGGTTCGGGTCAGTATGTTGATGGCCTTATCATCACGGCATACTTCGACGACCCTGCCAAGTTCGCGATATTCCGTTACGGAGCCAAGGAATTTCCCCTGGTGCTCATGCTTGCCAACGGTCTGAGCAATGCCATGCTTCCCGAGTTCTCCACCCGGTCGCAGATGGCTGATTCGCTGAAGACCATCAGGAAGAAATCGGGGAGGCTAATGCACCTTCTGTTCCCGGTTACTATGCTGATGCTGCTTATATCGCGCTGGCTTTTTCCCAGGATGTTCACACCCGACTTCATCAGGAGTGCCGACATATTCATGATGTATCTTCTCCTTATTATACCCCGGCTTGTGTTCCCGCAAACAGTGCTTATTGGCCGGAGGAAGACGAGGGTGACAATGGTTGCGGCTATTCTTGAACAAGCCGTGAATATTCCGCTGAGCCTTCTGTTTATAAAGTACTATGGCATTGTTGGCGTGGCACTGGCTACCTTTTTAGTCTATACACTTGAAAAGATATTCCTGGCCGGATACTTGTGGGTTAAGATGAAGATCAATCCCCGTGAATATATACCGGTGAATTTATGGTTAATCTATTCTGTGTTGCTTTCGGTGCTGTTCATCCTGATAGACCACAGGATAATTGACCTGCATTGATAAATTTCCTCAACGGGAGCCTTAATGCAAAAAAGTAGTTATCTTTGCTGCCACTAATTCAGCAAGGGTTGTAAGAAGCTCATATTTAACTTATTGAGCATGAACAATGAACATGACCTGCAACAGTATTTCCGCAAATTCAGGGATAATATAATTGGCATTGATGCTCATTACATGACTCCCTATGGCGAGAAGAAACTGGTGTATTTCGACTGGATAGCCAGTGGCAGACTGTACCGGCCTGTTGAAGAGAGGATTTCTGACATTATTGGTCCCTTTGTGGCTAACACGCATACTGAGACCAGTGAATCGGGGTCAAGAATGACATGGGCCTACCATCATGCACAAAAACTGATAAAGGAACATGTGAACGCCGGCCCCGGTGATGTTATCATCACAGCCGGCCCCGGGATGACAACCGTTGTCAATAAGCTTCAGCGTATACTCGGACTGAAGGGATGCAACAGCCGCAACAGCGGCGAATGTCTTAAGAATGCCGATCGTCCGGTTGTCTTCCTCACACATATGGAACACCATTCGAACCAGACCTCCTGGTATGAGACATATGCCGATGTTGTGGTGCTTGAGCCTGACGAAAACCTGCTTGTATGCCCTGAAAACCTGAGAAAAGAACTCCGCAGGCATGAAGACAGAAAATTCAAAATAGGCTCGTTTACCGCATGTTCAAATGTTACTGGCGTAACCACCCCATATCATGAGCTGGCCAGGATAATGCATGAACATGGAGGGATCTGCTTCATTGACTTTGCCGCATCGGCCCCTTACCACGACATTGATATGCATCCTGCCGACCCGATGGAGAAACTCGACGGTATCTTCTTTTCACCCCATAAGTTCCTTGGCGGTCCGGGCTCTTCAGGAGTACTTATTTTTGATTCGTCGTTATACAAGAGTGAGGTACCCGACCAGCCGGGGGGAGGAACAGTCGACTGGACAAATCCATGGGGAGAGTACAAATATGCCGATGACATAGAGGTACGTGAGGATGGAGGAACACCTGGTTTTCTGCAGGCAATAAGGGCTGCCCTGGCAATAGAGCTGAAGAACCGCATGGGTACCGCCCCGATGAAAAGAAGGGAGGATCATCTGCTGGAGAAGACATTCAGGGGCTTGCAATCGATTGAAGGTGTTCATATACTTGCAGGTAATGTCACTGACCGGCTTGGCGTTGTTTCGTTCTACCTCGAAGATGTCCATTATAATCTTGTGGTCAGGCTCCTCAGCGACAGGTATGGCATTCAGGTAAGGGGGGGCTGTGCATGTGCCGGTACATACGGGCATTTTCTCCTGGAAGTAAGCTATGAGCAAAGCCGTAAAATAACCAGGAAGATCAGCGAGGGAGACCTCTCGGAAAAACCGGGATGGATAAGACTCTCCCTTCATCCAACCATGACAGATGACGAGCTGGATCTTTTTCTTGAGGCCGTCAGGGAGATATCTGTCAATGCACACGATTGGGGTAAGGATTATGTCTACTATCCCAGGGCAAATGAATACATCCACAGGAATGACAGTGGAGAATCTGCAGCTATAGTACGTTCATGGTTCAAATTATAGTCATTTGATATGGTTACCGTTGAGGTAAAATCAAAAAAGCAGGAGAGGAAGTTCATCGATTTTCCTAAATGGCTCTACAGGGATGATCCCTGGTGGGTAGCTCCTCTTGATTCCGAGATGAGGTCACTGTTTAATCCCGACTATAACAGTGCCTTCAGGCATGGTGAAGCGACACGGTGGCTGCTGCTCGACGGCAGTGGAAAGACTATCGGCAGGGTGGCAGCATTCATCGACAGGGTAAGGTCTTCGGCGCAGAGTCAGCCGACAGGGGGGATGGGATTCTTCGAGGTGATTAACGACAAAAAGGCTGCATTCATGCTTTTCGATACTGCAGCAGAATGGTTGAAGTCAAGGGGCATGGAGGCCATGGACGGGCCGGTGAACTTTGGTGAAAATGATAACCACTGGGGACTGCTGGTTGATGGATTCATGCACCCCGGATTCGGCATGCCATATCACATGAAATATTACAGGCAGTTCTTTGAGGACTATGGTTTCAGGACTTACTTCGAACAGTATTCCTATCACCGCGACATTGCTTCGGTGGAGGTATTTCCGGAAAGGTTCATGAAAATCGCGGAATGGATATCACGGAGGCCGGGATACACTTTCCGTCACTTCAGGTTTCGTGAAAGCCGGAAATTCGTGAATGATATGGTCGAGATTTACAATACCACCTGGGCATCATACAAGGAGGATTTTACACCCCTCGACCCCGCCTTCCTGGAGTCTTCACTCAGAAAAGGCAAAATGTTCATCGATGAAGAACTGATATGGTTTGCCTACCATAACGAGAAGCCTGTATCGTTCTATATACTTTTTCCTGACCTTAACCAGATAATCAGGGATTTCAGGGGAAGGTTGCATTTGTGGAATATTATCAGGTTCTTCTGGTACAAGGCAACACACAGGATGACCCGTATGAGGGCGCTAGTTGCCGGGGTGATCCCTGCATACCAGAACAGCGGCATTGAATCGGCAATCTTCTACCAGCTTTACAAGGTGTTCAGGAAGAAAAGGTATTACCGGGAACTCGAACTTTCCTGGGTGGGTGATTTTAATCCCAAGATGATCTCAATGTATGAGGCAATCGGCGCAGCAAGGGCAAAAACACATATAACCTACCGCTTTATGATCAATCCATCACTGCCCTTTATGAGATATCGCGATGAGATGATGGCCAGGGCTTCCGCTTCGGCCAGGACAGGAGACACAAATGAATAATTATTTGACTCTCCTGTTTTGTATTTTGATTTAAGTTGATTAACTTTGCAAACCTTTTTAAGGATTAATAATTAAAGAAAACAACAGGCAATGAAAGCAGATATACATCCGGCCAACTACAGGTTCGTTGTATTCCAGGATATGTCAAACGGTCATTCCTTCCTGGGTAAATCGACAGCGCAAACCCGCGATACCATAAAGTGGGAGGACGGCAAGGAATACCCCCTTATCAAACTGGAGATATCAAACACCAGCCATCCGTTTTACACCGGTAAAATGAAACTGGTAGATACAGCAGGAAGGGTTGATAAGTTCATGAACCGTTACAAGGATCGCGGGAAGAAGAAGTAATCCTGGTGGATCCCATGACATATATCCCGGCCATTCTGACCGGGTTTTTTTTTGGCACGCCAGTTGACGCTCACTGTCACGATTAATATATAGTGGTTGTTACATTTATTGTGTATTTTTAACAGATCGGAAAGGAAGTCTGATGGACAGGAAGATCAATATAAATATTGAACGCTTGCTCAACCCCGATGATGAGGGTGCCAACCACGAAATGATGCCTATCATTTCGGATGGTGAGGATAGCGACCTTGAAAATATTCCCATCCCGGGTGCGCTCCCTCTTCTGCCACTCAGAAACAATGTCCTCTTCCCGGGTGTCGTCCTGCCGATATCAATCGGAAGGACAAAATCAGTTCAGCTTATCAAGGATGCTTACCGTGCTGATAAGCAGATAGCTACATTTGCGCAGAAAGATCCCGATATTGACGAGCCTGCTCCCGGCGACCTGCATATAACAGGAACCCTGGGCCAGATAGTCAAGTTACTGGAAATGCCCGACGGATCAACAACAGCCATAATCCAGGGAAGAACACGGATTGAACTCTCGGTGATCATTTCAGAGGATCCCTATTTCATGGCGAGGGTGGAGGCAAGGCCGGAAATCAGGCCGGAGGCCCACAATAAGGAGTTCGATGCCATTGTCGGATCACTCAAGGATCTGTCAATGAGGATCATTAAACTTAATCCGAACGTCAACCCTGAGGCCTCATTTGCACTCAGGAATATTGAAAACAGCACCTATCTTATCAATTTCATCTGCTCGAATACCGATATCAAGGTAGCTGACAAGCAGAGACTTCTTGAGGCCAACAGCTTGCGCGACAGGGGATTTCTCCTGCTTGAATACCTCGTGAAAGAGGTCCAGCTCCTGGAACTGAAGATCGAACTGCAGTCAAAAGTCAAGACCGACATCGATCAGCAGCAGAGGGAGTATCTGCTTCACCAGCAGATGAAGACAATACAGAATGAACTTGGCGGCAACCCGGTTGAGAAGGAGATAGAAGAATACAGGAAGAAGGCCAGGGATAAAAAATGGAACCAGGAGACCTCCGCCGTATTTGAAAGGGAGCTTGATAAGCTTTACAGGCTCAATCCCGCTGCAGCAGAATATTCCGTCCAGGTCAACTATATCCAGACCCTTCTTGATCTGCCGTGGAATGAAATTACTGAAGATAATCTCGACCTCGATAACGCCAGGAAGATACTCGATGATGACCATTTCGGACTCGACGAAGTGAAGGAAAGGATACTTGAGCATCTTGCCGTTCTGAAGCTGAAGGGAGACCTGAAATCGCCTATCTTGTGCCTGTACGGCCCTCCCGGTGTTGGAAAGACCTCACTCGGCCGGTCTGTGGCAAGGGCCCTCGGAAGAAAATATGTCAGGATGTCATTGGGAGGCCTGCACGATGAGGCGGAAATAAGGGGTCACAGAAAGACATACATAGGGGCAATGCCCGGAAGAATTATCCAGAGCCTTAAGAGGGCAGGCTCATCAAACCCGGTATTCATACTCGACGAAATCGACAAGGTGGGCAACGACTTCCGTGGAGACCCCTCCTCAGCACTCCTTGAGGTTCTCGATCCTGAACAGAACAGCACATTCTACGACAACTTCCTTGAGATGGAATATGATCTTTCAAAGGTTATGTTCATTGCCACTGCCAACAACCTGGCAACCATAAATCCGGCATTGCGCGACAGGATGGAACAGATCGAAATAACGGGCTACCTGGTTGAGGAGAAGATCGAAATAGCCCTCCGTCACCTGGTCCCAAAGCAGTCGGAGGCACACGGCATACCAGAGGGTATGATGAATCTGCCCGCTGCCGTGATTGAGGAGATAATTGACAAGTATACCAGGGAATCGGGAGTGAGGGAACTCGACAAAAAACTGGCCAAGGTTGCCCGTTATCTGGCCAGGGAGATTGCCTCGGGAAGAAAACCCGAAGGTGAACTGACCGTAGGTAACCTGGGGAAAATACTTGGCATACAGAAGTATATCAAAGACATATATGACGGTAACGACCAGGCTGGTGTGGTGACCGGGCTGGCCTGGACACCTGCAGGAGGCGATATCCTGTTTATTGAGACATCCCTGAGCAGGGGTGAGGGAAAACTGACCCTCACAGGGAACCTGGGTGAGGTGATGAAGGAGTCGGCGGTGATAGCCCTCGAGTACCTGAAGGCAAATGCCGGTATGCTCGACCTTCCTGATAATTTCTCCTCGAGGTGGAACATTCATATTCATGTGCCTGAAGGGGCCATACCCAAGGACGGCCCGTCAGCCGGAGTCGCAATGGCTGTATCGGTTGCCTCGGCCTTTACACAGCGTAAGCTGAAGAAGTACCTTGCCATGACAGGCGAGGTGACACTGAGAGGAAAGGTTTTGCCCGTGGGTGGTATAAAGGAGAAGATACTGGCCGCAAAAAGGGCGAGCATCAGGGAAATAATCCTTTCGGCTGAAAACCGGAAGGATGTCGAGGCAATTAAGGACACCTATATCAGGGGCCTTAAATTCCATTATGTCGATAATATTATGGATGTTATAAACATTGCACTGTTAAGGCAAAAGGTTGCCCGACCACGGATAATTGACTTCGGCTGATTCCGTTTCAGCCTTCTGAATGGTTGCATCACCGACAATCTTTAGTAACTTGCATTCATTGTAGCAAATACCTGACAAGAAACCGATTATGAAAAAGACCGCTCTGTTTCCGGGCTCCTTCGATCCCTTTACCATTGGCCATGAGGCAATAGTGCTAAGGGCCCTGAAGATCTTTGATGAAATAATAATTGCAGTAGGGGCAAACACCTCAAAAAAAGGCGGATTCTTCACCCTGGAAAAGAGAATGAGCATGATAAGGAAAGTCTTCGCCAATGAACCCAGGATTATTGTTGACCAGTATGACGGACTGACAGTCGATTTTTGCCGGCAAAAGGGGGCTGGTTTCCTGCTTCGGGGACTGCGCACTGCTGCCGACTTTGAATACGAGAGGGCCATCGCCCAGGTTAACAAGGCAATGGCGCCTGACATTGAATCGGTGTTCCTGCTTACGGCACCCGAACATACCCCCATCAACTCGACAATAGTGAAGGATATCCTCAGGCACGGAGGCGATGCCTCTAAATTTGTGCCCTCATCGGTGAACCTGAAGGATTACCTGTAACAAACCGGGGAGTAGCGATCCTACACACCCAGTATAGAGCTGTTTATCAGCTCAGTGAGGGAATGCCATGCCGATTCCCTTATAATGCATATCTTGTCCGGTTTCATCCACCTGACCTCCGTAATGCCCTCTTCCTCCTGGGGATGTCCAACCATTTCGCCATCATAGCGCATCAGAAACCAGTGTGTCTGCTTGAGGTAAGAAACACCCTCATATTCCCAGGTATGAAAACTGGGATGCAGTGCCCTGATTATCCGGTGGCCGGTCAGGCCGCATTCTTCCATAACTTCACGTATTGCGCATGCTTCCGGTTCTTCTCCCTCCTCCATGTGTCCCTTGGGAAGATCCCACCTGCCGTTACGTACAATGAATAGATAGTTGCCCGAAGGATGTCTCACCAGTCCACCCGCAGCTTCCACAAAGGTGAAGTAACCCCTGAACTCTTCCCAGAGATGATTGATGTCATAACCGTAGATATTCATCGTGAAGTCACTGCCTGCCTTGAATGAGGAAATTGCCCGATAAAGTTCCACGGCATTGTGATATCTGTGGAATAAGGTATATTTTTGCATGCGGTCAGGTTCAGGACTGATCGTTATGTACCTGTTCTCAAAATACACCTTATAGGAATCCATATGGAAGATGTTTCAAAAAAAACAGCCGGTTACCTTCTGCAAATTAAAGCAATTAAATTGCAACCTGCAAAACCTTTTACATGGGCTTCAGGTTGGCGATCCCCCATCTATTGCGACAACCGGAAAACACTGTCATATCCTGAAGTCAGAAACTACATCGCCGGTTGTTTTGCAGAGAGTGTACAGAGCTTGTATCCCTCTGCCGGGATGATAGCAGGGGTGGCTACGGGAGCAATAGCTCATGGGGTACTCGTGGCAGAGAAACTGGGCCTTCCCTTCATATATGTAAGGTCGGGCGCCAAGGAGCATGGACTCGGTAATCAGATTGAAGGTTACTTTGAACCGGGATGCAGGGTGGTTGTCATCGAGGATCTTATTTCCACGGGAGGCAGCAGCCTTGGTGCTGTCAGGGCCCTCAGGGAGGCCGGATGCAATGTTCTTGGGATGCTGGCTATCTTTACCTATGGATTTGAGAAGGCTTCATCAGCCTTCGCCGCAGAGAATTGCAGGCTCGACACCCTGAGCAACTACAACTCCCTGATTGAGATGGCTGTTGAATCGGGATATATTTCGACCCGGGAGCTCAATACTCTCAGGGAATGGCGTACCGATCCCGCAAACTGGGGGGTGTGATATGGCAGAAGAATCCGAATTCATAAGCCGGACAGGAACGATAGAGGCAACTGCCGACAGGGTCTATGCCTTCGCTACCGATGTCAGGAACTTCAACCGCTTCGTTCCGGGCAGTGTGCTTAAAAACTGGTCAGCATCAAATGAAGAGTGTTCCTTTGAGATGACTCCGATTGGACACGCAAGCGTGAAAATCGTTGACAAAGAACCATGCTCCCTCATCAGGTTTGAGGGCTCCGCATTTAATGAGACTTCATTCCGCCTTTGGTTCCAGATGAAAGAGCCTGAGCCCGGAACCACAAGGTTCAGGATTGTGATCAGGGCTGATCTCAACCCGCTGTATAAGATGATGGCTGCAGGCCCTTTAAATGAATTTCTTGAGAAACTGGTAACGGGGGTAGAGAAATTCAGGGACTGGGACGACGTTGTCACAGATATTCAATCTCCCTGAACATGTAGGCTTTAAGACTCCTGCCACCATCTTCGGCCACTACCAGTCGACCCGAGTTATCAACACCCTCTATCACCCCGCTGAATTCCCTTCCCTGGCTCCTGAACAGATGACTCCTGCCTCTCCTGTACATTGAGGAATGATAATAAGCCTCAATTACTCCTGCCTTGCCACTCCTGAGTAATGCGTACTGCCGGTCAATTTCTCTCAGCAGGCTGCCAAGGAGCAATCCATTGTCATAATCCTTTCCGGTTAAAAGTTTCAGGGATACCGGATTGGGAAGAGCAGAAGAGAAACTGACCTGGTTCACGTTCAGCCCTATCCCGATAACCGAATAAACCATCTTTTCCCCTGCTATGGCATTTTCTATAAGGATGCCTGCAATTTTGTCATTACCCGCATAAATGTCATTGGGCCACTTGATGGATATGTCTCCGGTTTGCCGGTCAAGAAATGACTTGATACCTGCCGATATGGCCATTGATATCCGGAACTGCCTGTCAGGCCTGAGAAAATGGGGGTAGAGGATGATTGTGAAAAGAAGATTCCTTCCCTTCTCACTTTCCCATGAGTTGCCCTCCTGGCCCCTGCCTCCCGACTGATAACCAGCCGTTATCACTGTTCCGTCAACAGGCTTCTCTTCCTCACGGAGGGC
>JAVEWX010000243.1:0-3289 GCA_034004335.1 Bacteroidales bacterium
GGGAACATGAATTCAGGGCCTTCATAAGGCAGGCTTCCGCAGACAGTCTCGGGCTGAAAGTCACCCTCCACAGCGGCAATGTGGCAAGCAGGATACTGCCTGTGAGAATACATGAACTCGATCCCGAAGACAGGGAACTTATTGAGCGCGAGACCGGAGGTGTACTCAGGTCCATTGATTTCATATACAGGGAACCCGGAGTCAACAGACCGCTGACCCCGGTTGATGACGAACATAAGAACCAGTACGGGACAAGGTACCGGAACCAGATCAATAAAACGGCAAATGCAGTCAAGGAGATAATTTCATCCATGAAGTCTGATCAGATTCCGGTCAGAAAGGAAAAGCATGGACTCAAGGAACCATGGGAAGAACCGGGAATCCCGGAGCGGCCTCTTATCCCGGTCAGCAGAAAAGCAAATTCATACCGCCGTACCCTGTTTTCCTTACTGGCAATACTGGCGGCAGCTGTACTTACATGGACACTCGTTCGGTTCAACGGAATCAGGCCCGGATCTCGCAAACTGAACGATAAGTCGATCGCAGTTCTGCCCTTCGAAAACATTGGAGCAAATGAAGACAACCTCTGGCTGGGAGATGCGCTGACAGAGGAAGTTATTTCACAACTCTGCAAGGTAAACGATCTGAAGGTCCGCCCGAGAACCTCAGTCATGAAGTACAGGGGAACGACCAGGTCAATTCCTGATCTGGGAAGAGAACTTGACGCAAACTATATAATTGGAGGCAGCTACCAGATATTCGATGAGATAGTAAGGGTAACAGTCAAACTTATCAATGCTCCCAGGGATGAACAGCTCTGGAGCAATGTGTTTGAAGGAACCTGGAATGAAATGCACGGCATGCAGACAGACATCGCTATCAGGACTGCTTCAACCCTTCAGGCAGTACTGACTCCTGAAGAAAAGGCACGTATCCGGAAAGACCCCACCGGGAGTGCAGGCGCTTATAAAAACTACCTTAATGCAAATGTCCTTTCTGAAAATGCCCTGTATTATCTCCTTTCAGGAAACAAGTTTGTTGATTCGATAAGCTTCAGTGAGGCTATATCCATGTATGACAGGGCTATAAAAGAGGATCCCGGCTTTGCACTTGCATATGCCAGACGTGCAATTGCACGGTCGTGGGGTTATCACGCCGGACAGCTCGATCCCTCTCATATAGAAAAATGCAAGGCTGATGCCGACAGGTCTCTGGAACTTGATAAAGACCTGGCCGAAGCATGGGTGGCTCTCGGATTCTACAACTATTACTGTATCGGTGCCAATTATGATGCTCTGACAAGTTTCAGCAGGGCTGCTGAGCTGGCTCCTGCCAGCTATGAGCCTTCGTTCTATATGGCCATGGTCTACCGCAGAATGGGCGACTGGACCAGATCACAGGACCTGATCAGAAAGGTGATTGCTGAAGACCCCCGGGATGCACTGGTTTTACTTAATATTGGAAGTTCCTATGCCTATATGCACAGTCTCGATACTGCCATAGCGTTTTTTCAGAAAGCCACCGAAGCCATGCCTGACTGGTCAGGCCCCTACACCAGCCTGCTTGAAACCTTGATAATGAAGGATGGAAATACAATCAGGGCACGGCATGTGCTCGACACCATAATTGCCAGAACAGGAGAAAAACAGCAGTATTACAGGGTTCTTCTCGACATTTATGACAGGAAATATGAGGCTGCCCTGGAAAAGGTGCAGGAATCGGACGATGCCGATTTTGATTTTCCCGGTCTCAGATACCTTATGACCGGACTGGCATACAGCTTTACGGACAACGTTCGGCTGACCAGAATGTACTACGATTCTGCACTTGTCCTATACAAGAGGCTTATCATGGAAAATCCGGAAGACTGGTATTCATTCAGCTGCTGCGGCCTGTCATATGCCGGACTGGGAAATAAAACAGATGCGGTAATAGCAGGTAAGACAGCAGTGGAGCTTTCCGGTGTGGACAACCTGGTTAAAAATGACATGATCGCTAATCTTGCCAAAATCCACGCTATGAACGGTGATATGCCGGATGCTGTAAGGGAGGTTAAATATCTCCTTGCTAATCCGTCGTGGTTCTCAGCCAAAATGCTTGAAGTCGATCCGGCCTGGGGCAAACTGACTGAAGAACCTGAAATCAGGTCAATGATCAGAAAATGAATGCTTTTCTTTATCCATTAAGTAATTAACCCTAAAAAATGAGTGCCATGGGAAATTTATTTGAGAAGGAATACATCAGACCGTTCCCCCCTCCGTTTATCATGCATGCGATGAAGTTGCTGAGGGGAGCAGGACTCACTGACACACAAAAGCAAAAAATTGCTTCATTGATGCTGACTTATCACAAAAGATGCCTCAGCGAGGAAACCAAATTTGTTGACGGCATTATAAAGATACTTGAGAATCCTGCATAGCAAGGATTGAACCAGACAGATAATCCGGTTCTTATTGTTGCCTTCGGTGAAGAAGAAAACCTGGGGGTAGGTTATCTCATATCCGTTCTGAAGGAAGCAGGTATTGAAGCTTCCATGATCGATTTCAGGCACAACAATGAAGATATTCTTGCCGGAATAAGGAGACGAAACCCGTTTGTGGTCGGGTTTTCCCTGATATTTGAAGTTTATATAGGTCAATTCGCTAAACTGATTGAATTCCTTAGGAAAAACGGGATCAGTTGTCATTTTACTGCCGGAGGCTATTACTCCAGCCTTCATCCGGAAGATATTTTAAGTCTTATGCCCGGACTTGACTCAATAGTCCGCTTTGAGGGGGAATATACATTTCGGGAACTGGTCAGTTGCATCAGAAAAAATGAGGACTGGAGATCCGTCAGGAATCTTGCTTTCAGGGAAAACGGACGGATAGTGAGAACTCCTCTCCGTGATCCTGAAAAAGAGATAGACAACTTCCCCTTTCCTTCACGGGGCAAGCCTGAGGAGTACGCCCCGGGAAGGAAATATACCACCATTATAGCAGCACGCGGCTGCTCATATGACTGTTCCTTCTGCAATGCAAGGGAATTTTACAGGCAGGCAGGAGGGCCGCTCAGACGGGTAAGGAAACCTGAGTTAGTTGTAAGTGAAATGAAACAGCTTTTCACTGAAACCGGATGCACTGTCTTTCTTTTCCAGGATGATGACTTCCCTGTTAAGACTTCCGGAGGTGCCTGGATAAACTCTTTCTGCAATGAGCTGGAAAACACCGGGCTGTCCGGCAGTGTCGCATGGAAGATCAACTGCCGTCCTGATGAAATCGACAGGGACACCTTTCTGATGATGAAGAAG
>JAVEWX010000244.1:0-3282 GCA_034004335.1 Bacteroidales bacterium
CGAATCCCAGGCCTGCCTGATATCCAAAGGTTGCCCTCTTGTAGGTGGCTCCTTCTATAATCTCCTTCGGATCTGATATCATGACTGAAGCTGCAGGTCCGGCGTTAATTCTCAGGGGACCAACCTTGACCCCGAGGAGAACGGGAATATTCAGTTTGTTGAATTTCTGATTGTAGACCACCGGAGCGCCCCCGGCCTCCACATCTTCATAGGTTACCGAGTTGGTTGCCGTTGCAAGAATAAGCTCAGGCTGGATATAGAGTCCCGCAAAGGAAGCCCTCATGAACACTCCGCCCTGGAAGCCCCACTCAGCATCCTTCGCTTTCTGAAGAATCACCTCGAAATCGGTACCCTGAAAGGTCTGATTGGTAAAGGTGAAGTCCGTGCTTGCCCCGGCCTTGAGACCGAACTTAACCTGTGAAAACAGCGGCGTAGCAAGAACAAGTGCAAGAACAATGACAATGAACTTTTTCATTTTTTTGCAGTTTTGGTTAAAAGAACAGTAGTTATTGTTCTGATAAACGCAAGATACGGGCCAAAGGTTGCACCGGACGCCCACAAAATGTCTGTTTTTTTACTTTTTGGCCAGTTCCGAGAATATTACTGACTTCATTTTATCAAACTCTTCACGTTCGAAGAGGCGTGTCAGAAAGATTATTTTGCCGTTACGGTCAATGATTATATTCCGCGTCACTCCTGCCTGTTTCTCGGCATACAACCCGAAAATGTCAGCCCCCGGGTCAAGTGCCAGCGGGTAGGTGATTTTCATATCAGCGGCAAATTTCTTAACCGTCGCCTCAGGTTCGTCACGGTCAATACCGATAACCACAAGACTCTGCTTCCAGCCGGGCAGCCATATCTCATCCTCGATGAAAGGCATCTCCTTACGGCATACGCTGCACCAGCTGGCTGTGAACTGAAGCATCACAACCTTTCCCTTCAGGTCAGACAGCTTATAGCTCTTTCCACCAGATTCATTGATTGTAAAATCAGGTGCCATGTCACCCACTCTTACAAGATAGTTGTTCTCATACACCTTCTGCCCATGAGATGAAGCAGCAAACACCAACAGGGCAATCATCATCAAAACTGTTCTCTTCATCGCTTTATATTAAAGGTGCTAAGATAAATGAATTCTCTGGTTACACTGGTAACCGGGATGTGGTAATTATGCCTGCCCGGCATCTCCGGAGAATGCTACTCCACCTTATTTCAGAAGCTCATAGGAAAGACCTGCCTGAAACGATGCATTTTTGTCCAGATAGGGATTCCCCAGCAACCAGCCTTTTGTTTTTCCTGATACCGAGACAAATCCTGAGAAACTGTCACTGAACAAATACCATGTCCTGATTCCGGCGTACCCTCCGGAAACCATGGAATCTGAGAAGAATGATTCAGGCTGGCTCCATACATTCAACCTGAGCTCTGACCGTAACTTGCCTGAGTCACCCAGGTTGTAGAGTGACAGACCGGCTCCAAAACCTGTGTCACTTTTGTTGCTGTACCTGTGAGCATTTGCCATGATACCGAATCTCCTGAACCTGACCGGGACATAGAGTGCTATGTCATTGCCGAAATGAGTGGGAGAATACTGAGTGAAGAAATTGAATGAAAATCCTTCACTGATCTTTATTCTGTCGATAAAGAATATGCCGGGATTAAGAAAATTAAGAAGCGACAGGTTCTTCTGCCTGTTAAGGTAATCCTGCTCTTCGGAGGAGAGATCAGAAAAGCCGATCCGCCTGTTGACACCTTCACCTCCGGGGAACGGATCCCTTTCCGTATAAGGCAGATCCGGATTGAACATGTCATGTATCCAGGCATTCAGGTCTGCTCCTGCATAATCCCTTTCAGCAGGATTGGCATCCTCATGCGGTGGAGCCAGTACCTTTACAGAGTCGCTGGCCGGACTTGCAGAGAACCTGAAGTAATTGTATACATACCAGGCATTATATAACAGCAGAGAGGCTTTGGGTAAAGACCTTTCGAAATAGAAATCACTGATTGCAATCCGTTCATTCAGATTTATTTCATATTGCACTCCGGCAACATAAGAGTAGAGCAGGTTATCAAGTCCGGTGGTCTTCAGCTCTTCCAGAGTCATATCCGAAATCCCGTAAACAGTCCCGTCCCAGCGGCTGAGGAACCAGTTACCGTTCTTCGAGGAGATTCCTGCAGTGCCGAGGACAGCCCGATGATACTCCTCATGAGCCCATACTCCGAGCGGAATCGGAAGTTCACTGCCATATTTCGAAAATCCAAGTCCCAGGGCATACTTGAATGCATTATTGGAAAATCTGCCGAACCTTGTTTCCGGCTTTGACCTGGAAGTAAAAACAGCATCTCCGAGTTCATCAATTCCCCAGAATGCCAGGTCATACATGCCTGAGGAGAATTCAAGTGCCTGGTTCATGGAGGGGTACCTGTATGGCAGGTCAATGTTCTGCGGCAGGTCAATCAAGGGAATGTCAAGCCTTAGCTTGTATTCGCGATTGTCCTGACCGGATAAGATTGCTGCAGATAATAGGAATGCTGACATCAAAACGATTTGACTTGATTTCATAGCTTAGATTTTAAGGATTTGTAGAAGAACAGATAAACATCCTTATTGTTCAGTCAGAGCCGGAGTGCCCGACTCCGGGATGTATCTTCTACCTGAACTGATGACGGTACATACCACTGCATCTCTTGCAGAAGGAATAATGAGCGTCTGAGGCATATCCCGACGTTCCTTCAGACCACCTCATCATCAATTATTACCTCCAGGTAAATATTGCTTTTTTTCAGTTCAAGATAACTATCATCAGACTCTCTGAATCCATATTCGAAACAGTACGACCACCGGATGCCCTCCCTGGTCTCGACGAGATGCGTAAAAAAGGTAAAATTATAGCCCTGGGCTATCAGGGCATCACGGTGAATATGTTGATGACCGTCCCCGAAAAGGTCTGACAGAATCTTCCTGTTGCGCCTGAGCTGCGCATGCACATTCCGGACATAGTTGTTCTGATCACGGTTGAGACGGTTGTTGTAATTGTTCCTGCACTGGTCAGAACAGAATTTTTTATCAGACCGTCCGAGGAGCCTGGCTCCGCAGTCAAGACATACTCTTTCCACAGCAGTAATGTTTCCTTAAAGATATGAAAAAACTACGGAACCGGCATCCATGAAATTGTATATCCTTCTGATTACTATTCTATAACCCGTTTACAAACGGATATAAACGACTGTTAAATGTATAGAAATGATTAATAACCGGATCATATGCCGGCGAGGGTGCAC
>JAVEWX010000245.1:0-3280 GCA_034004335.1 Bacteroidales bacterium
CCATTCTTTTCCGTTGTGTATTGTAATCGTAACTCATCAGGGATATCAGTTTTTGCAAAGCTAATAATTAATTGTAAATATATCAATTTCGGACTTTCTTAAACCTTTGTGGTTGCGACACAAGACGCAAGACGTAAGACGCAAGACCTACGGTTTATGCTACCAGTTTCCTGCCTTAAAGCCTTAAAGCCTTAATGCCTTAATGCCTTAATGCCTTAATGCCTTTACGCCTTCACGTTCACAATCCCAGAAACCTTATGGCTACTCCCGAGAGGAATATCATTGCCCCGGCAATTACATTGCTGTACTTTTCAACCGGCTTCAGGTTTATCTTGCTGAAGCCCAGTTTGAAGGCAAGGACAACTCCCATCATGGTGGCAATGGTTACTATCGAGAAAAGAAGTGCAACAACGACTGTGCCGTGTATATTGTTTTCCGCAGCCGGGTACATGAGCACCGGGATAAGCGGTTCGCAGGGTCCGAATACAAAGATCAGGAACAGGATCCATGGGGTGGTACGGGCTTTATCAGTCTCATGGACATGGGTGTGCTCCGAATAGTGGCTGTGTTCGTGGGCATGGCTCCCGCTGTCGTGGTGAAAATGAGGATGAGTGTGCTTCTTCCTTCTGTAAAGATTTCTTATGCTGATTATCATGTATACAAGTCCGAACGCGATAAACAGCCAGGCAGCAATATTTCCCCTGAATGATTCAACCGATACAAGCCGGTTGACCGATAAACCAATGGCAATTCCCGCAAAGCCGAGAAGAACTGAACTGAGGACATGCCCCAGGCCGCACAGGAAAGTAATCAGCATTGTTTTCCGGAGGTTCCATTTTCTTGCCTCGCTCAGCACTATGAAAGGAAGGTAATGATCAGGCCCCAGTATGGTATGGATAAAGCCCAGTGATACTGCAGTTGCCGATAGTAGCGCTATGGAGTTTTCCATAAACTGGTTTAATATGATTTACCGGAGAGCCCTGACAACATCTGCAATGATATGAATTAATTCAATATATCCAACCCTCTCCAGAGTGTATTATCTCCTGTATCCCGGAATTCCCGGAGTTCAGAAGGTTTCGGGAGTTGCGTATGAAAAGCTTCATCTTCTGGTAATCCGAAAGTCTCGAGAAGTGTTCTGGTTTATTCTCAAATACCGAACAGGGAAGGACATAGAACCTTTTTTTCCCATTCTCTACCGGAGTATGTACCCAGGTCAGATAATATCCCGCTCGTGAAACTGAGGTGAGGCTGCCGGTTTTTTCGAGTTCAATCCTTACCATTGCCCCTCCGTCCCTCCGGATCGTTCGCTGGTTCGATACATAGTTGCCAAGTGAAAAGACCACTATCCGGTCGTTCCGGCATGAGTCGGCCAGGGTTCGTTCCATCTGCTGAAGTACATGAGGATGTGACCCAATTACAATATTGGCACCCTTGCTGAAAAGGAACCCGGCCAGCCTGGTTTGTTCCGGAGAAGGAAGTGTGTCGTATTCGATGCCCCAGTGAACAAAGGGGATTATAACATCGGGTTTCAGAGCCTTTGCCTTTGCTATGTCGGAAGCTATCAGGTTAGTATCGATCATGTTTACAATCGTCGGGGAAGGTACCTTAAGCCCGTTGGTCCCGTAGGTATAGTTCAGAAGTGCTATGGAAATTCCGTTCCGTTCAATTATCATAGGGCTGAGCGTGTCCCTGGAAATTGAATCGGCAAATGTTCCGGTGTGCCTGATCCCAAGGCTGTCGAGTCTCCGGATAGTGTTCAGGATTCCTTTCTTACCCCTGTCGACTGAGTGATTATTGGCAGTGGCAAGTACATCGATCCCGGCGTTCATGCAGGCTGAAGCAAGGGAAGCGGGAGAACTGAAGGCCGGATATCCCTTGTATGGACTACCGCCAAGAGTAACCTCCAGGTTTGCGACGGCAATATCGGCTTCAGAAATCTCATCCCTGACATAGCGGAAAACATCATCGTATTCATAATTCCCGGTTTCGCTGTTCCGGGCTGAGGCAATCTGTTCGTCATGCCCCATAATGTCGCCGATGAAAAGGAGAGAGAGTTTCCCGGCGGTCTGGCACTCTTCCTGGGCTGAAAGCGGATGGGCTGCCGTTAAAAGACAGATAATGAGTAAGATTTTTCTCAACATAAAATTATCCTGTATAAAGAATGCCTAAATTTAAGAATTATTAAATTTGCCGGCCTGATTGACACGATCCAAAAACTGATTCTTTAATAAAATGAACAGCACGGGTAATCGCCCGGATATCAAAAAGCTCTCTCTGACAGGGGTTATAGTCACAATGGGGATCGTGTTCGCGAACCTGGGCACAAGTCCCCTTTATACTATGAGGGCTATTCTGACAGGGGGCAGGGATAACTTTTCCGAATTGCTTATTTACGGTTCGCTATCCTGCATCTTCTGGACTCTCACTCTTTCAACCACCATAAAGCATATCCTTATTGTGCTGAAGGCTGATAATAACGGAGAAGGGGGCATCTTTGCGCTCTTTGCACTGTTGAGGAAGAAATCATCATGGGCTGCTATCCTGACCATGGTTGGAGGTGCGGCCCTGCTTGCCGACGGAGTAATCACTCCTTCGATAACAGTTACATCAGCCATCGAAGGATTGCGAATGGTCAATATGGAAATCCCGGTGGTTCCGATAGTGATAATCATACTTGCGGCGCTTTTCTTCATTCAGCAGTTCGGGACAAATTTTGCAGGGTCATCATTTGGCCCCATAATGCTGATATGGTTTTTGATGCTCGGAGCTCTCGGAATATCCCAGCTGATACTGAATCCTGGCATTCTTAAGGCAGTAAATCCTGTATATGCTCTAAGGTTTCTTTCTGAATTTCCCGGAGGATTCATATTGCTGGGAGCCGTATTTCTGAGTACTACAGGGGTGGAGGCATTGTACGCTTATATGGGCAACTGCGGAATGGCAAACATCAGGGTGTCGTGGATTTTTGTGAAATTATGTCTCCTGCTGAATTACTTCGGACAGGGCGCCTGGCTGTTAGTGAATTTCAGCCATGGATCAGATGTCAACCCGTTTTTTGCAGTAATGCCGGGTTGGCTGCTCCTGCCCGGCATTATGCTGGCCACAGTGGCTGCCATAATCGCCAGCCAGGTTATCATAAGCGGATCCTTCACATTGGTCAGCGAGGCCATCTCTCTGAACTTCTGGCCAAAGCTTAATGTCCTGAACCCTCCCAAAATAAAGGGACAGGTCTATTTGCCGGTTGTGAACTGGTTTCTGTGGATTGCATGCTCGGTGG
>JAVEWX010000246.1:0-3273 GCA_034004335.1 Bacteroidales bacterium
CTGCTTTTTCGAGAAGAGTTGCCATATTGAAAAGCCATGCAAGCTTTCCGGTATTTTCGACTGATAGTTTCTGACTGGTACCGACGGCGATGATGCTTTTTGTGTTGCTTTCGAAAAAGAGGATCATTGAAATAGTATTAATTTACAAAATAACAAGGCGTTACCTGTTATGTCTAATTCTTGTCGGCATTATGCAAAGATAGCCAATTGTACTATACAATCAACCCGGCCTTTTCGGGGCCGGGTTGACTATGCAGGTTACTTTTTAAGCACCGGATTGATGAGGAAGATGCCGGCCGCTCCCCGGCCCCTGCCTCCTCCTGCTGCCTGCTGCCCGCCGGTGACAATAAAGCTGAGGTCAGTGGCCTTGTCAAATTTAAGATCTACGGTTACAGGCTTATCTCCCGATTTGATCGTTCTTCTGAATATCTCCCTGTTGTCGGCTGAAATGACCACGGAGTATGATACCACCTGTTGTGGCTGACCCTGTCTTGCGACAACATCCTCGGCCGCCAATGTTGCCGAGAATCCCGTGAACAGGCCCGAAAGATTAAAATGGGTGGTGCCTGGTCGCAGAGCCGTTGAGTTATCATACAGAACCCCGTTATTCCTTGCAGCACGAACCTGTACCATCGATGCGGGTTGTGGCTGCAGCTCCGACAGTGATACCTGTCCGGGCAGCAGTTCCGCAATTGAGAAGCTGACTCTCGGAGGCCTGGCATCGGGAGCAGTGGTCCTGGCGTTTAGTTTGCCGTCATCGTATACCGTTCGTACATCGGCAAGGTATGTCTTATTCGGGTCGAGATTGTTGAGTATGAACTTTGTCTCGCCGGTATAGCCGACACTCTGGCCATCGAGGAAAACCTGGTAGCCCGAGTTGAGGTAATACTGTGCCGACCATGTGACTATGGCGCTGTTCATTCCGTTCCTTGTAACGGATACGCCCGTGGGTTCACGGGTCTGATAGATGAATGCATAGGCTTCGCTGAAGGTGACGTTCCACTCAACTGATGTTGTGGCAGAGGGTTCTATCCTTGCTACAGCCCATCCCTGGTGGTTCGTGAAGCTGATGGGTAGTTTTTTCATCCCGGCCCTCGCCGTAACAGAGCTTATTTCATAGTATTCACCCGGAGGGAAGGCAAAGGTGATTTCATAGGGATCATCTTTTATTACATTGCTCCTTCCTGAGGCTTTAAGGGATTCCTGGTCAAAGCTATATGACTCAAGGTCAATCCATCCCTGCGTGATGTGACGGTTTGTAGAGATGAGTTCAATATTTCCGGTGACGGGCAGGAGGGTAAGCACGCGGCAGCTGTTGGTAGGCAGCGTAATGCTCATCCCCGTTTCCCAGGGACCGAGGTATTCGCGGTTCCAGAAATCATATACGTGAACCCTGTCGGAGGTTATGCCCAGCTCCTTCCAGTTCAGCACAATGGTTTCATTACGGTCCTCATTGTAGTTGAAGAGGCCTGTCACGTCGTAGTTTTTGCCAAGGTGGTTTATCTTCAGGTCCCATATCCTTTTGTTTATGGTGGTAGGGAAAAGGTCAAGCGGCCTGATGTCGACAGCCGGATAGACCCGCTTCATAAGTTCAACCCTTTCGGCCGACAGGTCGGGCAGCCTGTCACTCATAAGGAGTGCCTGGCCGGTTAGTCCCTGCAGGGTAGCCCATACCCTTGCCTGCTCGAGGGTGAGAGGAGCACGCAGCATCATCACGTCGGGGTCGGTATACCATACTATGTTATGGAGGTAGTAATTCTGCAGCGTTGGTCTCAGGGCAACATTGAAGCCGCCTCGCCAGCCGAGCACCACATCGCCCCCGGTACGGGAGCCGTTCATTATCCCCGCACCTTGAATCGGCATTCCCCAGCAACCCAGCAGGTAGCTTTCCTCCCCGATGGCGCCTCTCATTATCCTCAGGGTTTCACGGTAGAGTTCCTCGGCATCGCCGCCCGGCTGATGCATGAACTGGTTATGACTGCGGTATTCATTAACAACTATTGGCTGTCCGTCTATCTTATAATAGGTGTATCCCCAGCCACGCATCTTAGCAAACAGGTCCCTGATATAGTCCTTACCCTGTTGGGATGTGGGGTCAACCAGCCAGTCTCCCTCCCAGGTGCGCGATGGAGATGTTCCGTCGGGCCTGAGGATGAAAACGCCGGGAAGCTTATTCACCACCTCTTCATTCGATTGTCCGTGTGGTGCTATCCATATACCCGGAGTGAGCCCGAGGGAACTGATATATTCAGCCAGCCCCTCCATCCCTTCAGGGAATGAGGGATCAAAGCCGGTCCAGTCGCGTGAACCCTTTCCGCCGTTTTGCCTGAGTGCCTGCCAGCCGTCGTCGACCTGAACAACCGTAGCCCCGTAGTCCTTCATATTGTCAGCTATCCATTTGGCATTGAGCCTTACCTCCCTGTCGGTTATGTGCTGGTAATAGTAGTACCAGGTGCAGAACCCGGAAGGGGGAAGGGGAAAGACGCTTTTATCAATAGGCTGGTAAAATTCAATCCTCAGCGTGTCGCGGTAGTAGTTGCTTATAACCCTTCCATCGTTGAGTCTTACCTCATCGGTGGCAGGATCGAAAATCCCGTCAGCCAGGGGTGTTGAAACATCACCAAGGGTCATTACGAAAAGGTCGGTATTCGGACCGTCCTTGATCCTTGCAGGAATCGGGTGAGGCCACTTCCTTGCATCATTTTGCTTCCCTGCGGAAATATCCTGTGAACCGGAACTACACCCGATTATTCCGGCCACGATGATACCCGTAAGGAGAATGGATAATAATTTTTTCATTGTTTTATTTATTATGGTTGATTGTCAGGTAACTGGGAGCAAATGTATTCATTACACTTATAAAGATAGGAAATATAAGTATTCGATACAAAAGTTTTTTAGCGCGTGAAACCGCTTCTTTTGAGGAAGGGTTCAATTGAAGGTTCCCTGCCCCTGAAGTTTCTGAAAAGTATGGCAGGCTTTTCGGTGCCGCCTTTTTCGAGGATGTTTTTCCTGAAGGCAAGGGCAGTATTCCTGTCGAAGATACCGTTTTCCGAGAACATCGACCATGCGTCGGCGTCGAGCACCTCGGCCCATTTGTAGCCGTAATACCCGGCGGCATAACCGCCACCGAAAAGGTGGCCGAAAGCCACGCTCATATTGGTGCCGTCAACAGCCGGAAACAGTTCAGTCGACATCATGGCATTTCTTTCGAATGTTGCTACATCGTTTGCAATGTCACTCCTGATTGTATGCCAGGCCATGTCGAGCATC
>JAVEWX010000247.1:0-3229 GCA_034004335.1 Bacteroidales bacterium
CTCGATATTCGGTAAGCTGCCCCTGGCAACGGTAATGGCACCTGCCATTGAATATGCTTCAAAGGGATTCAGGGTCGTCAATACCCTGGCCACCCTTATCCTCGACAATATTGAGGTTATAATGAGCGATCCGGCCACTGCGGCAACATTCCTTGACGATGGTTTCCCGAGGATGGAAGGAGACCTGCTTGTTCAGAGCGAGCTTGCGGAGGTTCTTAAGGAGATATCGGTAAAGGGCAGGGCAGGATTCTATGAGGGCAAATATGCTGAGGCATTTGTAAAGGGTCTTGCAGAGAGGGGTGGAGTGCTGACACTCGATGATCTTGCTTCATACGAGCCTGTTCTTACCAAACCGCTTTCCGGGACCTACAGGGGCTATGATGTATTGTCAACCGCGCTGCCCCAGGGAGGCAGCACTCTGATACTCGGACTGAACATCCTTGAGAACTGGGATTTCAGCAAGTCAGAACACTTCAGCAAATCGGCTGAGACCTTTCAGGTTATCGCCGAGACCCAGAAACTTATTACTGCCGACCGTTATGCCTTTGTGGCTGATCCACTGAAGGTTGATGTGCCGGTAAAGGGACTTCTTTCAAAGGAATATGCCCTTTCGCGTTTTAAAAGCATTAACATGGATAAGCTCGATCCTCCGACCTACAGGCAGACAGCTGCAGGCAAACCTTTTGATTTCAACAGTGAACCGGAGGAGGATGCCGGCAGTGAGGAAATTGATATGGGTGGACATACAACTACTCTCTCGGTCATTGACAGGGATGGTAATGCTGTGGCCCTGACCCAGACACTGGGACTATTCTTCGGTTCCGGACAAACAGTTTCGGGTGTGCTATTCAACAGTGCCATGACAAACTACTCGTATACTACGGCGAATGTAAACCTTATAGGCAATCGCAAGCAGTGCCGCAGTACCATTACCCCGACAATAATACTTAAAGATGGGAATCCCTTCCTTATAGTCGGTAGTCCGGGATCAGCAAGGATTACTTCAACAGTCATTGAACTTGTAGTTAATATTATAGATTTCGGCATGGATGTGGAAATGGCCAACATTGCTCCGAGGTTCTACTGCCAGAAGATGGAGGATTTCCTGCATGTTGAGTCGGGAATAGAACCATCGGTTTTATCTAAGCTTGAAGCTATGGGTCACAATATTAAGCTTTATGAGGGTATTGACCTGTTCTTTGGCGGTGCCCAGATAATTATGGTTGATCCGGCAACAGGCATCTACTATGGTTCTGCCGACAAGAGGAGGGGAGGCATAGTTGCAGCATATTGAGTTCTTTTTATTATATCAGTTTGATAGCCAAGGGAAGCTATAAAACTAAAAGCAATTTTTGAGTAGTTTCGGGAAGAGGTAGGGCGTTGTAAGATGCCCGGCTCTTCCCGGGCTGCTTTTTAGACAGACCGGTTACGTTAAATCAAGTGTACATGAAAAAGCTGACAGGATTTTTTATTATTGCCGCGGTTCTTTCACTGATGGCTGCAGGTTGCAGGTTTGATTCCGGAAACAGGGAAGGAGGACAATTGAAAAAGAAAAAGATCAGGATTGCAATCACTGATTCCGGCCTGGGAGGACTATCGGTCATGGAGGATATCGCAGACAGAATCGTGGAATCGGGATACTACAAGGATGCTGAGCTGATCTTCGTCAATGCACTTTTCGATGCTGCGTCGGGATATAACGCCCTGCAGTCGAGAGAGGAAAAGATACGAATATTCGGTAGCGTGCTTGCCGGAATAGAGAAAAGGTTCAGTCCCGACATCATAGTTGTTGCCTGCAACACCCTGTCGGTGCTCATTGACGATACCGGATTCACTGAGAACTCAGGTGTTCCGGTAGCCGGAATTGTTGAACCCGGTGTCGACATGGTATTTGATGCCCTTTCTGCTGACAAGTCGGCCATAGCGGTTATTTTGGGAACCGAGACCACCATTGAGGAGAGCACTCACAGGAAACTGTTACTGGAGAGAGGCATAGAAGGGGAGAGAATACTAACCCAGGCCTGCCCCCAGCTTCAGGCTTTTATTGAAAGCAATCCGGAAGGTGAGGATACGGGGATGCTTATAAGTTTTTATGTTAACGAAGCCCTGGCATCCTCTCCTCCTGACAGCGGGAAAGTATATCTTAGTCTCAACTGCAGCCACTTTGGCTATTCCATGAGGCTCTGGGAGGAGGCACTCAGAGATGCGGCAGTCCTTCCGGGAGGAGTACTTGACCCTAATGGCAGGATGGCAGACAGGATTATCAGAAATGGCAGGGGAAAGGAGAATACCGGAATACGATACTCGGTCATCTCAAGGGTCCCTTTAGATAACACAGAATCACTGGTTAGGATATTCAATGAAAGATCTCCCGGTATTGCAGAAGCTTTAAGCAACTATTCACTGGAACCCGGATTGTTTTGAGAAATAAAGATTAAGTCAGCAATAAGTTTCTGCCGATCTGATTGTTTTGTAAATTTGCTGACCGGGTACGGTATTGCAGCACCCGGATCTGTTCAATGAAAGAGATGAATACAAGCCGGATAAACAACAGGATATTGCTCTCCATAATAGCTGTGGTTATAATCATTACCGCCACCGCAATATTTGTCTTTGCTTCAATGTCGAAGTGGGAACAGGAGATGGTGGAGAAGAATATGGCTCTGTGTGAATCGTATGCCAGGGGACTGCTCGAGGCATCAGAAGGTGATCTGGAAGTACTGGGGTCAGCAGGTCTGCTGAACTCAGACAATCTCAGTTCCTCCGAGATGAAGCTTCTTGATTCTCTGCTTAAAAAGAATTCCGAGAAGCAACTGATTGATCATGAGGGTCTTGACGGTGGGTTTTACCTGAAGGCTCCGGATGCGTTTTTCGGGTATGCCTTTCCCACTTCCCCTCCACCGGTTCCGGCCTACGGTCCTCCCCCCCGTTCGTATGAGATTATAAGAAACCAGTCGCGTGGGTCAGCCGTTGAGAATGAAGTATACAGTGTGCTTCAGGGCTTCGATGCTGCCATCTTTCCGCTGGCTACCGTCCCGGTGCCATATAACGGTGAAGTGGTAGGGGCCGTCTGGGTAAGGATACACCTTGAAAAGCATCTTCCCATAGTCAAGATAAAACAGATAGTCAACAGGACAGCCCTGATATCGATAGCAGGTTTTATAATACTGATGGCAATATCCTCGCTGTGGACCGGTGAGATGACATCAATAAAGAGGGAGATAAACAA
>JAVEWX010000070.1:0-15039 GCA_034004335.1 Bacteroidales bacterium
GCACGGGCAGTGATGTAACTATCGACATATGGGTAGAGCCCACGCCTCGTCTCACGCTGCTGCCTGCGCAGGATACGATCTGTGACGGAGAGACTACGCAGATACAGATACAATCGCCGACACAGGCTACGCTGCCTGTGCAGTTTGATTACAGTATAGCTATTGATGACGGTGACAGCCTGCAGGTGGTAACGAGTGGCTTTGGCGTTGGTCTTCTTACCAATGATTTCATCCAGGAGACTCTAAACAACGTCAGTGACCGTGCTCAACGGGTGGTAATATCAATAACACCCTATACCGTAACGAATACGGGCATGACAAGGTGTACTGGTATCATCAATTCAGTAGACATATGGGTGGAACCTACCGCACGTGTATTCGCAACCATAGATAACGACACCATCTGTAATGACGGCTCAATAAACATCAACTGGGTAACACCCACTATACCTACTGTTGATGTGGTGTTCAATGTTGATATAGTGAACCCCTATCCGGAGATATCCAACTACACCGGCGGAACCGGCCTGAGCAAACTGGACGATATAGCCAACAGCCTTAACAATTCAGGCGACACCGCTCGTATGATCATGTACGTCATCTCTCCTGTGCTGCTCGACAATAACGGAAACCAGAAGTGCCCGGGCACAAACGATACCATCAGGTTATGGATTAACCCAACACAAAGAGTTATCCCATTCAACGATGCACTAAGGATCTGTTCCGATGCATACACTTCGATTACCCTTACTTCACCCACTGTAATGACCAAAGGCCTGGTCTACTTTGACTATGTAATAACAAAGACAGTTGTAGACTCATTGCTTACCGGTAACAGCGATACGGCACTTATGATATTCCCCGACCACCATGTTGAGTTCCGTTATTTCAACCATACCGATACTATCCAGTCAGTTAAATATCATGTTGTTCCAAGGGTAACTGAACTTGGCTGCTCGGATGGTGATACGGTAACGGTTGAGGTCAAGGTTCATCCGGAACCGATACAGGGGATACTCATTACAAATCCTGTAACCTGTACCGGAGGCAGTGATGCTGCCCTCATGGCTGTACTGGCCAGGGGAGCTGCTCCATACAGCCTGCACTGGACCGGACCGGACGACTGGACGGCTGATGATATCGTTGAAGCTACTAACCTCTACGAAGGTCTCTACGAGATATTTGTGACAGACTCACTGGGTTGCACAAACATGATGGACACGATAATATACAGACCTGCCGAGAATATAACCTTTGCACCCATACTGAAGGCACCCAACTACACCTACAACTCTACCTGCAACGGATCGATGGATGGTGAGATCAACCTGTGGATAACAAACGGAATCAGCGAGCCATATCATTACATTGTAGAAACAGCAGAAGGCGTGCTGATGTTTGAAGGAGTACTCACAGGTAACCGGACCCCCGGCGATACCACCACCTACAAGAGGTTTTCCAACCTTGCACCAATCCAGTATCTGCTTACGGTTACAGACATAAATGGCTGCGTCAGCTACAGGTCCACCTACATAAGCGAACCTCCCCCGATAACAATCAACACGGCAGCGTACGAATTTGAAGGTGGCTATAACATTGACTGCCGCGGCCGGAGTACCGGTTCCGCCTGGGTTGTTTCAAGCTTCGGAGGCAATGTCGGTCCGCATGTATACGAATGGTCGACCACCCGCGACTTCCAGCCGGGCACAGTAACCCCGGGGTCAATAATAGAAAACCTGCCTGCCGGAACCTATTATATCAAGGCTACAGACACCATGGGCTGCATAAAAATCGACAGCATAGAACTCAGGGAGCCCGATGGCATAGAACTGATTGCCTATGAGATTTCCTTTAGTGCCGACAGCGCATATAATGTCTCATGTGCCGGAGGCAACAACGGTTCCATAAACCTCACCTTTGGCGGTGGAACCGGACCCTACATCTACAACTGGGTTAATTACCCGGCTGGAGCCAACATTGTTCAGGGGCTGAAAGATCAGACAGGATTGATAGCAGGAGTCTACGACCTCCTCGTGGTTGATGCCAATGGCTGCGACAGGCCTTACAGCTGGACACTTACCGAACCAGATACCCTGAAGCTTGCATATGTTGTGTCTGCTACAATTGACGATGCATACAATATAAATTGCAACGGTGGAACCGGGACCATCGACCTGACAGTCACCGGCGGCAGCATTGGTAACTATACCTATATCTGGAACACGGAGAACGGATCAGGCATCATTCCGGGAGATCCCAACCAGCCAGGACTGACGGCAGGCAATTACCTGATAACCGTAATAGATTCCAATGGCTGTTTTGTTGAAAGTGAGATCGAACTGAAACAACCGGATCCGATAACCACTATCATAACACCTACACATATTACCTGCGAATCACCCGGCTTCGACAACGGTTCCATCAGCCTGGCCGTTACCGGCGGCAGTGAGGGCAGCTATACATACCTCTGGTCTAACGGCGCCACGACAAAGGACATTTCAGGCCTTGGTGAAGGAGAGTACTCGGTGATTATTACCGACCTCTACGGCTGCCAGGCATTCGATACAACATTTATCAACCTGCCCCCGCCACTACTTATCTCAATTGATAAATCAAACTACCTTGGCTTTAACGTCAGCTGTTATGGCATGTCGGACGGCTGGCTTGAGGTAACAGTTACAAGCGGAGAGGCTCCATATATCTATCAGTGGAGCGGACCCGACGGGTTCAGCTCAACGGAGAGCAGGATAACCGGTCTGAAGGCCGGACTATATAGTATCACGGTGACCGATGGCAACATGTGTACCATTAGCGAATTCGTGGGAGTCGACCAGCCCGGCAGGCTCCATATGAATATAACTCTGTCGCAGAGTGACTTCGGATTGTTCAATATCAACTGCTATGGATCTTCCAGCGGATTTATTTCCCTGGAAGAGGTGAACAGCGTTGGTAACATCCAGTGGCTGTGGAGCGACGGTGCTACAACCAATCTCAGGACCAGTCTTCCGGCAGGTGACTATAGCGTAATACTTATCGATGAGAACGGTTGTGTTGCCGATACGGCAATGACCCTCACCCAACCCGACTCAATACAGATAGCCTTCGTGGTTACCCAGCCTGAATGTCTCGATAATCCCAACGGAACCATCACCCTCGACATAACGGGAGGAGTGGCCGTAGCCGGCTACAACTACCTGTGGAGCGACGGCTCCACGCAAGGAGACCGTGACAACCTGCTTCCCGGCAACTACAGGCTAAGGGTTACTGACCTCAACGGATGTGTTGCCGTCGATTCGGTGAAGCTCGAAGCACTTAATGAAATATGCCTTGATATTCCAAATGCATTTTCACCGAATGGTGACCTGATAAATGATGTATGGAACATAGGAATGATTTACCTTTATCCCAAGATGGAGGTGACAATATTCAACAGGTGGGGAGAGGTTGTATGGAAATCTGAGAGAGGTTATCCCGTCGCATGGGACGGACGAAGCAACGGCAGACCATTGCCCGTTGATTCATACCATTATACTATTGATCTCAATAACGGCAGAAAACTAGTGGTCGGACATGTTACGATTGTCAGGTAAACATAGGGTACTTTCAGGAAAGCCCGGTTTTCTTCTCCTGGCTGTCATGCTGCTTGCAACTGCGGGTAGGTCTGACGCACAGCAACTGCCAATATACAGCCAGTATCTTTTCAATAAGTTCCTGATAAACCCCGCCGTTGCCGGGAGTGACGGGTATACAAGCATCAACCTGACCGCAAGAGAGCAATGGCTGGGATACTACGGTGCACCCAGGACAGTCTCGCTGAGTGCACAGGGCCGCCTGCTCAAGCGAAGGTTCTCCATAACCAGCAGGTCGAGAAGAAATGTCTTCAGGCCCGGAAGCGATGGCAAGGTCGGTATAGGAGGATATGTATTCAGCGACAGGAACGGCCTTATACAGAGAACAGGGTTCCAGACTTCATATTCATATCATATATGGATCCAGCAACAAACCCAGCTCTCCTTCGGACTGGCCCTGACAGGTTATCATTTCAAGATAAATGAAAGGGAAATAGAGTTTGAAGATTCGGATGAACCCTGGATGACCAACGACCTTAGACGGGGTATATTCGTCCCGGATGCTACATTCGGGGCTCACATTATGAATCCCAACTTCACCGCGGGTTTTTCTGCCGAGCAGCTCTTTCAGTCACTTGGGAAAATAGGTAGTGATGCCTATGCCAATTTCAAAATGCTCAGGCATTATTACCTGTTCGGCGATTATACCTTCAAAACCGGATTTTATACCGAATTGCAGCCATCCTTCCTGTTCAGGATGTCTGAACAGGTGAAGCCACAGGCTGATATAGGCCTGATGTATATCTACAAGAAGGAATTCTGGACAGGGATCAACTATCGTACGGGTAATGCAGTGATTGCCAATGTCGGTGTGCAGTACCAGAATTTCTTTTTCGGGTATTCATTTGATTTTACCCTGCAGGAGATTCAGTCAATCACCTATGGAACCCATGAGATCTCCATCGCCCTTAAATATGGCGACCCGAGGAGAAAATACCGCTGGCTCGACAGGTATTGAAAAGCAGGCCTCAGGAAATTTGCTGCGAGGTGCCCCGATACGCACCGTTATACTGAACAAACCATAAACTGATAAGATAACCTGTCACTTTGTTGCCTGGTTATTCTTTCCTGAATACATACATCAGCGAGCTGCTACGGCTCTTCAATACCAGCGACTCAAGCCAGAACAGACATCCCTTTGTTAGTCCGGCTATCATTGGGAACCTTTTATTACGGTTCCGTTCGCTAAGAACAGGTATGTAAAATGAATCGAATGGCATTCGTCTTACTGACACCAGCCTGAAGCCATGTTCAGATACGAACCTTGTCAGGTTGCTCCTGTCGAAATGCCAGAGATGTCTTGGTACGTCGAAGGCAGCCCAACTGCTGCCGTAGTGTCTGGCATCGGCTGATTGCGGATTGGGGGCAGCAATAACCAGGATGCCACCTGAACCAAGGAGATTGAAGACAGTATCGAGGTACCTGTCAGGCTGGTGGAGGTGTTCAAGTACATGCCACATTGTTGCTGCATCGAAGGTACCGGAATCTGCAGGCAGCCCTGACAGCTCCTCCCTGAGCTCAACCCCGTTCCTCATAAGGGCATATCGCCTGGCAGTGTCGCTAAGCTCAACACCCTCCGCCTTCCATCCTCTGCCGGTCATCTTTCTGACGAAGAAGCCGGCCCCGGCTCCTATGTCAAGCAGGGAGCCCGACTTCAGGCCTGTAAACATTTTTATGGTGCGGGCCTTCTTCCCAAGCATTATAGTCCTCGATAGTGAATACAGCAGATCGGAGATACCTTTTTTTCCTCCGGTGTGTGAAATATAATCGGGAGAGTCATAGTAACTAAGGATATCCCCGGGTTCGGGTATATTCTGGGTAAACAGGAATCCGCAGGAAGAGCATCGCAAGACCCTGAATGGCCTTCTGCTGACCAGATGATCAATACAATCAAAGGCAGGTTCAAACTTATCGGCCATGCAAATTAAACAGGTGCGGTGGGTTATCATCGATGTTATTTGTTCTTGCGTTTCCTCAATGCCAGCATTGATGCATATCCTGCTGTTGCTAAAATCAGCAGCAGCGATCCTGCCATTGACACATTATTGCCCCTGTACCATGATTCCGGACGGAAAACAAATCTTATTTCATGCTCACCGGCCGGCACTTTAAGTCCCCTGAGTATGTAGTTAGCCCTGAAATGTGGAACCTCGGCACCGTCAATAAAGGCTTTCCAGCCTGCCGGGTAGTAAATCTCCGAGAAAATGGCCAGCCTTTCTGTTTCAGCCGATGAATGGTAGGTAAGTTCATTGGATTTGTATGAGGTCAGCACTATCAAATCGTCGTTACTGTAACCACTTACCGTCTCAGCTGCTGCAAAATCCCTGAAGGATTCCGTTATGAGTACCTGGTCAGCCCTAATGCCGGGCAACATCCTGAGCTCTTCGTTAGAATCTTTCACAAAGGTCACTGATCCGGCAAACCATGCATTACCTTTCGCAAAGGGATTTACCAGGGGATCTGCATTGGGGTTGTAGATAATGTATTTTGTATTAAGCATGTTGAAGGAGGTCAGTTTCTCCATTGCCGGTCTGATATCTTCCTCCGACTGTGCGGTATTAAGTACGCTGAACAGAACCTGGAGTTCCCGGGTCATTACACTGTCAATCAGCTCCTGGTAGCGCCTGAGCTTTGCCCCGTGATAGCCTCCCACAGAATGATGATAGTAGGAGGTGGAGGCGTCATTGAATGTACTTACCGATATGTTGAGTACCCTTTTTATTTCAGGATCATTCAATATTGCAGCATCTGCCACTGTCGGGCTGAAACTTTTTGTAAACTGGGTTGCGGGCACGAACCTATCGTTATTCATAAATCTCCTGTTTACCGGCCACATGTCGGCAAGGATCAGCAGAATAAGGACAGGTATGAAAATCTTCAGTTTAATCTTATCCTTAATGTAAGACCATATAAGTGCCGCAGTCAAAAGGGCGAAAACCAGGGAGCGCAGGGCATCGGACCTCAGCATCTCTTTCCTGTCGGCTGTCATGGCAGCGCTCAGCCATTGAGGCAGCTGACCCTGCTCCTGATCAGACAGGAATGATCCCGATAAACCCGGAAACAAAATAAATAGCAGGAGCACTCCACCAACTACGGCGGCAGTTCTTTTTAGTCCCCTGATGAGGTCATTGGCAGACAGACTGCCACTTAAAGCCGAATGGAGCGCAAGGAACCCCAACAGGGGTATGGTAAATTCGGCTATTACCAGTGTCATGCTTACCGCCCTGAATTTGTCATAGCCGGGCACAATATCCATAAATAGCCTGGTGAACCACATGAAATTTCTTCCCCATGCAAGCAGCAGGGAGAGTATCGTGGCTGCCAGGAGCCACCATTTGTCAGGACCTTTCAGAATAAATAAGCCAAGAATAAAAAGAAAGAAAACCACAGCACCCACATATACCGGACCGGATGTGAACCTTTGCGTTCCCCAGTAAGAAGGCAGCTGGGATGCGTACTGGAGGGAATTGTTCTTCCGGAGTGCCTCAAATGTCCTCGAGTCTTCAGGGAAGGGGTCGCTGGAACCTCCCTTAAATCCGGGGATGAGAAGAGTCATCGTTTCACCAATGCCATAACTCCATTCGGTTGCATAGTCGAGTTTAAGACCGTCATCCTTTTCTCCGGCGGGTAAGACCAGTTCTGACTTACCCCTCATGGAATACTTGCTGTATTCATATGTTGTAATCATGCTGCCGAAGTTGACACCAACAGCTATTGCAACAGGGATAATAAGTATGCCTGTGGTTTTCAGGAACTGCATTATTCTTTTTTCCCTTATTGAGAACAGCAGTTCCGTTAATCCGAATATCACAATGGACAGGAGGGCATAATATGTAATCTGAAGATGGTTGGCCATCAACTCCAGTGAAAGGAACCATGCCAGGAAGATGGCGCCATGAATCATGTTCCTGCGGTATGCATATATAATGCTTCCTGCCATCGGGGCCATGTATGCGATGGCGTATGCCTTGGTATTATGTCCGGCCCCCAGTATTATGAAGAAATATGATGAAAAGGAATATGCAATCGCGCCGGCCCCGGCTATCCATGGATTAAGGCCATAGAAGAGCAGGAGAACATAAAATCCGACCATGGTGAGGAAGATAGCTGCCACGGGTATCCTGAAGATCTTCAGTACATTGTCGATATGATAGATAAGGTTCCCGGGGTAGAGGGCAGAGATCAGGTATGCAGGCATACCCCCGAACATTGAGTTAGTCCACAGAGGCTCTTCTCCGAATTTGTCCCTGTGCTCTGTTATCTCTCTTGCTGCGCTGATGGCAACGGTATTGTCGTGAGCCCTCAGTCTTTTTCCCTCAAGCACCGGTGAGAAGTAGACTACTGTAATGAGAAGGAACAATGCTACATTGACAACATGAGGCAGCCACCTCGTCCTGAATCCCTTTATCTGCATGATATAGTGCTTTTTTGATATATTTGTAAACGACAAATTTATTCTTTTTTGACGATAAACCCCATGGGGATCATTCAAAAGCAAACCCTTAAAGGCTCTGTCTACTCATACATCGGGGTTTTGATAGGGTTTCTTAATATGGGTATCCTGATGCCCAGGATATTCTCCGCCGAACAGATCGGACTAACCCAGGTAATGCTTTCAATAGCCACCATTCTTTCTCAGTTTGGGAACCTGGGATTTGTTGACTTGTCGAACCGGATATTCCCGTGGTTTCGAGACACCAAAACTGCCAACAGGGGCTTTCTCGGACTGGGGTTGCTCATTACCCTGGCAGGAACAATCATAATATTTCTGATCCTTGTCTTCAATCTCGATTATATAGTTTATTCAAATGCGGAGAAGAGTTCCCTGCTGAACGACTATGCCGGGTTGCTTCCATTGCTGCTGGTACTGACGATATGGTTTACATTTTTTGACAATTATGTAAAGATTCTGTACAATGCCGTGCTTGGAACATTTCTTCGCGACCTTCTGATAAGGATCCTGAATTCTGCTCTTATCATATTGTTCTTCCTCAGGGTAATTGATTTTGACTCATTTATCCTGCTTTATATCCTCAACCAGGGATTGCCCCAGGTTATAATCCTGATTATCTGGATGGTAAGAAACAATCAGATGGTGACAGGGAATTTTCGTCTGCATATCGACAGGGATATGGCGAAACAACTGGCGAGTCTTGCTTTTTACGGCCTGGTTACCGGCATAGGCGGAATTGCAGTCTCAAATATTGACAAGTACATGATAAACTATCATCTGGGGCTTGACCAGGCAGGGATATATGCAATCTCGTTCTATTTTGCCACTATTATTATGATTCCGGGGCGAGCCCTGGGTAAAATAGCCATACCTGTCATTGCCGACGCGTGGAAGAGGGATGACATAAAAACCATTTCAGAGGTATATACCAGAAGCTGCATCAACCAGATTGCCGTAGGAACCCTTCTTGTGGCAGGTATTATCGGCAATCTCCACAATATTTACAGGATATTGCCGCCCTCCTATGCAGGAGGAGAATGGATAATCATACTGGTAAGTCTAGCCAATTTCATTACCAATGCAACAGGCGCCAGCGTAATAATCCTCGGCACATCGAAATACTACCGGTATCAGACAGTACTGATGCTATTTCTTATTTTCCTTGTTCTGATCACCAACTATTTCCTTATTCCTGTGATGGGTGTGGAAGGGGCCGCACTGGCATCGCTGATATCGGTGTTAATCGGTTCCGCCTTCAGGATATATCTCATCTGGATAAAAACAGGGCTATGGCCTTTTGACACAAGGAATATAGCAATTATTCTGGCCGGAACCGGGGCCTTCCTGGTTTCACTGGTAATTCCTCATCTACCTCTCATACCCGACATTATAGTACGAAGTGCTTTGATTGGGGCGCTGTTTCTGTCAGCTGTATGGTTTTTCCGGCTATCGGAGGATATTAACGGAATGATTTCCTCGGCATTCCGATTCCTGGGTCTCTCGAAATAGATCTCCAGACAGAAGTTGAACCAACAGGCTGCATTCTGATGGTGCAATCTGCAACCGGTCTCTCAGTGGAGTGGCACGGATGTTACATTGATAAAGGCAATACCGGCGTTTGCGGCACATTGCATGTCAACCTCTGAGTCTCCTATAAGAATGGTGTCAGTTTCTTTTATTCCGGACTGAAGGAGAATCTGTTCAATTCCTGCAGGTGAGGGCTTTGGCGACAACTCATCGGCAAATACTGTCACGGGGTATCCGGTCATATTACCCCAGTTAATATTACTGATCTTGTTCCTCTGCTGAACGGGATTGCCATTTGTAAGTATGTATACTTTCTTGTTCCGGCCTTTAAGTTCCTGAAGCAACCCGGCAACCTCCGGACACATCTCCAGCTTTTTTTTCACCCTGAAGGTGCGAAGCACATCAACACATGAAGCGACGAGGCTCTTATCACAATCAAGTTCCTCCAGAAGTGTGTCAAATAATTTGTGGCGTCCCTGCTCTCTGAAGAGCGTGACAAGCCTGTCGAAAATGTAATCGGAGGAACCGCAGCCTGTTTTTCCGGATAAGTGACGTGATACAGCATCATAACCCTGCAACAGGTAATCTTCTTCCCTGTAGATCGTGTCATCAAGGTCAAAAACAAACAAACGATACCGGTAGAGGTCAGATCTCGATCTTATTTCCATTTTCATCAAGGAATAGTTCATCCCAGTATCGTATCATCCTGACGCCCCACCTGACTCCCGGTTTTCCGGGGTCTTCCCCCATGGCCAGCTTCACAGCCTTGTATACCATATTCTCTCCTGCAGCCGTACAAAGTACGATGGTCCCCTGCAGCCTGGGATTGGACTCGATTATCTTAGGGGTACCGTTGCCGTCCCTGCGGAACTGCAGTCCGATATTGCCATTCAGTCCCAACCCTTCAACTATCCTCCTGGAATAATCAATTATCTCCTTATCGTTCACTGTGGTACCGACAAAACTGATACCCATCTTGATATGGTCCCTGCTTCTGGGAATGGCGGAGATAAACCTGCCGTTGTCAACCAATACGTCAACGCTGTATTCCTCACCGGGGAGATATTCCATCACAATGAGTTCAGGGAAGAAGGAGGATGAGTTGCAGATAGTCGCGAACTCGTCGTACCCGATGAACACATTGTTGGGTTTTTCGTTCAGCAGTGATACCATCCTGTCCTGACTGTCATTGATGATCCTGAATCCTCTCTGACCATTTGAGACAGGGGGCTTGAAACATATTTTCCTGTCGGGGTAACCTAGTCTGACCGCGGCCTGTTCGAACTGTTCCAGCGTATTGACAAGCTGAAATTCCGGGACAGGTATGTCGTTATCCCTGCAGAACTTCATAAGCAGGTATTTGTTATTCGCCGTTTCAAGTGCCCGGGTATCGGAAACTGAGACAGTGATGCCGCACGCCCTGAATTTTTGCTTTTGTTTCGATAAGGGTATCAGTTCCCTGGTTACCAGTGGCAACACAACATCTGCTTTTTCCCTGATGCATATCCGCAACAACTCTTCTGCAAAATCGGGGGAATCTGCCGGAGGTATCTGTATGATTTTGTCGAGCAATCCTGCACCCACCGCTGTTGCGACACTGGCATCGCCGCCTGTGATCCATATCTCTCTTTCGGTGACATACCTTAGCGATTTGATTATCCCCGGTGCTCCCGGAGCACCTGCTCCGGTAATGAATACATTAATGCTTTTCAGTTTCTTCATCTCTATAGGTTGGGTAACTGATGTCAGATTACCCATCGGATAACTTCAAATGCCTCTGCATAGGCTGCTCCTATCTGAACGCCCCGTGTTCTTGCGTGAGCCCTTATGAATTCCGGGGTCATGTAGTCGCGGTGAGCCTGCGACTGGTAACAGGCAAGGGCTTTGATTTTGTTTTCAAGGTGTCTCTTTTCCAGGCGCACGAAGCATGTGGTGTTGAAGGTAAGGTTGTTCCAGATCAGTTCGTAGCCCAGTATTGTGGTTCCCTTGAAGGCCCTCAGCCCCTCCTGTGATACTGTAAGATGATCCTGGTGAATGTCATTCAGGCTGGGCATCAGCACCAGGTCGAAGCTTATCAGGCTCCTCAGCTTAATGAGGTCTTCGAGTATTTCCTGGCGGGAGTAGTTCAGTTTCCGTACCTGGTAGTCATATATTACCAGGTTTTTCCCCGGAATTCCCAGGCTTTTCGTTGCCGCCCTTACCTCCTTTTTCAGAATATCCGGAGGCATTCCGGCAGGAACCGACTCCCCGGCCGTGGAGAAGGTAACGTAGTGGACATTTACATCCTTTTCCAGCAGGAGGGCTATGGTGCCGCCGGCACCAAGTTCCCCGTCATCAGTATGAGGGGCCAGCACCAGTACGTTTCTGAAATCAGTCAGGTTCATCGGCTATCTCTTTAATTTATAACAGGATTCAAATTTCGTCAAGTTTTTCCAAAAATAAAACAGGGATGGCCGGTAGTATCAAAGCAGACGGGCTATTTCTCCGGCCAGATGCCTTCGTGAATAATGTGCCGGAATACCTGATCTCTTTGGCGCTGCATGACTCATCTGTGATATGATGAATTTTCCTATCCCTGCCTCATCATAGTAGTCGAAACATCTTCCGCTATCATTTTCCAGGAGGATGCGGGCCGCGTCACCATCAACAGGCCCAAGGCAAAGGATGGGGGTTCCGGATGCAATATATTCAAAAAGCTTTCCGGAGAGAAAGGTTCTGTTTTGAGGATGATCGGCAATCACGAGCAGAAGCAGCGATGCCGAGACCATTTCTCCGACAGCACCGGCGTGGGGCAGGTAATCTGTGAAAACCGCCTGCTCATTATCCAGGCCGGCTGTTATACTTTTTTTCAGTGACTCGGATACCTTGCCTATGAACTTCAACATTGGCCGGTATCCCTGTTGGGAGATTCCCATAATTGCATTGACCAGTCCGCTAAGGGGGTAGGAGTCGGAGAGGGTGCCGGTGAATGTAATGGTAAATTGTTGGGGAGGGTCGGGAATCACTTCCTGGAAATCACTTTCGTCATAACCGTTCGGGATAACCCTGATTTTGTCCGATATGCCTTCCACTTTTGATGAGAATTGCTCTCCCAGTGACCATCCGACAGTGGTAATATAATCACAATTCTTAAGTACCCTTTTCTCATAGGTCCGGTCGAGGTATCTTGAAAGCAGGGTGGGATAGAAGAGGCCGTAATAATATATTTCCGTCCACGGGTCTCTAAGGTCTGCGATCCATTTTAATGAGGGGAACCTTCTCTTCAGCCGGAGTCCTATGAGTTGAGTTGAATGGGGCGGACTTGTCGTTATTAAATGAGAGATTCCCTCCCTCATGATTATTTCCGACGCTGACCTGAAGGCGAACCTGTTCCATCCGCGGCGGGGGTCAGGAATGAAGAAATTACCCCTTATGAACCTGCTGATCTTTCCGAAGATGCCTTTGCCGGGGCCACTGGCAAATCCTCCCGATGGCACTTTTGACGGATCCTTGCTGTAGAGGGTAAAGTAGTTGATGGCTCGGGTCCTTATAACCTCTACTTCTCCGGGGACGTCACTGTACAGCGACTCATCGGTGACGGGATAGGTTGCGTACCGGGTATCGACCGTAACCACCACGGGCATCCATCCTGTTTCCGGGAGGTATTTAACGAATTTAAGCCACCTCTGGACACCGGCGCCACCGCTTGGAGGCCAGTAATAGGTAATGATAAGGACCTTTTTCACAGACTAAAGATAATCAACAAAACTATATCGGGGAATCGGTCCGTGTCTGCAGTTTCCTGTTTTGAGCAGGTGAATGATGCCCTGAGGGGGAGACCGAAGCTGTATCTTTCAATCGCCCGTAAGTTGCCTGAGCATTGCCGGAATGCTGACCTTTTCGGCGATGATATCGTTCAGGGCCGGGATCTTAACCCGATCCTGAAGCATAGAGTCGCGATAACGTATTGTGACTGTGTCATCCTCTTTTGTCTGCTGGTCAATTGTTATGCAGTAGGGGGTGCCGATGGCATCCTGCCTCCGGTAGCGTCTTCCTATGGAGTCTTTGTCGTCATACTGGCAGTTGAAACTGAACTTAAGGTCCTTCACTATTCTTTCTGCTATTTCAGGAAGGCCGTCCTTCTTAACAAGCGGCAGGACGGCCAGTTTGACCGGGGCCAGTATTGCCGGAATCCTTAATACCACTCTCATGTCATCGGTGCCATCCTCCTTTATAATTTTTTCCTCTTCATAGGCGGCAGAGATAACCTGCAGGAACATCCGGTCAACACCGATCGATGTTTCCACAACGTAAGGCACGTACGATTCTCCGGTCTCACTGTCGAAGTACTGCATCTTTTTTCCGCTAAGTTGCTGGTGCTGTTTCAGATCGAAGTCGGTACGCGAGTGTATCCCTTCAACTTCCTTGAACCCGAACGGGAAACGGTATTCGATATCGCTGGCCGCATTCGCATAATGGGAAAGCTTGTCATGATCGTGGAAGCGATAGCGTTCTTCACCAAAGCCAAGAGCCTTATGCCATCTCATTCGGAGCTCCTTCCAGTGTCTATACCACTCAATTTCGGTGCCCGGCTTTACGAAGAACTGCATCTCCATCTGTTCGAACTCCCTCATCCGGAAAATGAACTGACGGGCAACTATCTCATTCCTGAAGGCTTTTCCTATCTGTGCTATGCCGAATGGTATTTTCAGCCTGCCGGTTTTCTGCACGTTAAGGAAATTCACAAAGATCCCCTGTGCTGTTTCAGGCCTGAGATAAACCTTTGTCGCACCATCGGCTGCGGAGCCCATATCGGTGGAAAACATAAGGTTGAACTGCCTGACATCTGTCCAGTTTCTGGTTCCGGATACAGGACATGCGATTTCACAGTCGACAATTATCTGCCTGATATCCTTCAGATTGCCGGTATTTATTGCATCGGTAAATCTGCGGTTGATTGCATCAATTTTTTCCTGGTTGGCAAGGACCCTGGGGTTTGTTTTCCTGAACATCTCCTCGTTGAAGGATTCTCCGAATCTTGCCCTGGCCTTTTCAATCTCCTTTTCGTTTTTATCTTCAATTTTGCCGATGAATTCCTCAACCAGGATATCTGCGCGGTATCTCTTTTTAGAGTCCCTGTTGTCAATCAGGGGATCATTGAAAGCATCAACATGGCCGGAGGCTTTCCATACATCCGGATGCATGAATATTGCAGAGTCGAGGCCTACGATGTTCTCATGCAGAAGCACCATGCTGTCCCACCAGTACTTTTTTATGTTGTTCTTGAGTTCCACTCCGTACTGGCCATAGTCATAAACGGCACTGAGGCCGTCATAAATTTCACTTGAGGGGAAAACATAACCATACACCTTGCAGTGAGCAACCAGTTTTCTGAACATATCTTCCTGGGCCATAGTAGTTCGATAATTATCCGGTTGGCAAAAGTAAGCA
>JAVEWX010000248.1:0-3229 GCA_034004335.1 Bacteroidales bacterium
GTATGATATGATTTAGGTGATGAATTATTGATGTATTTATTTAATTCTACTGATGTATTTTTGAAGTAAGGAAAGGAAGGTGCTATTCAATTTCACATTCTTAACTTGGTACTCTGCAATCGGATGGTTTTCGGACCAATCTGGTAAACCTGATAAACCAATTTCTAAAACTCAACAAAATCTATGAAACAGACAATCCTGGCTCTTTTATTCATTGCCTGTTCCCTGGCATTAAACGCACAGGGACTGCAGATAAAGGGAGTCGTAACGTCAGCAGACGACGGACAGCCTGTCCCGGGGGTGAGTGTTTTCGTCAAGGGAACAACCACCGGGACCATGACTGACATGACGGGTGCTTACACTCTAAGCAATGTTCCCGTGAACTCAACTCTTGTCTTCTCCTTTGTGGGGATGAAGACGCAGGAATTTGTGGTTACTGAGAGTACCACCATAGACATAGTAATGGCTTCAGATATGGAGCTGATCGATGAGGTTGTTGTTGTGGGTTATGGTACCCAGAAGAAGAGCCTTGTAACCGGAGCCATTGCGAAGGTAGAAGGTGATGATCTGCGAAAGGCAGCGGATATGCGTGTCACACAGGCACTTCAAGGTAAGACTGCAGGTGTGGTCATCACGGCCAACTCAGGTCAGCCGGGGTCCCAGATCTCAGTGCGTATCAGGGGAACGGGAACCAACGGTGACGCGGAACCTCTTTATATTATTGACGGGCTTCCAATGAGCGGTGCCGGGACTGACTTCCTGAATGCTGCGGACATTGAATCAATTGAGGTGCTCAAGGATGCGGCCTCAGCTGCAATCTATGGAGCACGTGGTGCGAACGGTGTTGTACTTATCACAACAAAAACCGGAAAGACCAACACCAGGCTTTCAGTTACGTATGATGGTTACTATGGTTTGCAGAATCCATGGAAGAAGATACCGCTGTTGAATTCCGGTGAATATGTAATGATGATCAATGAAGCTGCGATCAATGCCGGTCAGAGTCCGGTCTTTTCTCCTTCCCAGATTGAAAGCTTCACCGCTGACACTGACTGGCAAGATGAGATGTTCTGCTATAATGCACCAAAGCAGAGCCATTCCCTCTCTTTCACCGGTGGCAGTGACAAGCTTGAGTATTCATCATCACTGAGCTACTTTGCCCAGGACGGTATCGTCGCAAAAGATAAGTCGCACTTTGACAGGATCACTTATCGTCTCAATGCTACGGGTACTTTCGGGTTCTTCAAGCTTGGCGGCAATGTCAACCTGGCTAACATCCAGAACCAGGGAATTGATCCAAACAGCCACTTCGGGCTCAGCCTTGACCAGGCACTTAATATGCCGCCCATTGTGCCGGTAAAATTCTCGGACGGTACCTGGGGTACACCCGAGTCATACGGTTTGGGCTTACAGGAGATAACCAACCCGGTTGCGCTTCTTAGCTATAACAATTCAAAATGGAGAACAAACAAGCTCATAGGTGGACTGTTCGGAGAGGTTGATTTCGGCAAGTTCAGCAAGGCACTGGAAGGCTTGACTTTCAGGTCGACATTCGGTGGTGAGTATTCCATGGTCATGAATGATGGTTATACTCCTGAATATTACCTTGATGCAATGCATTTTACGACCAGTGACAGAGCGTCGAAGAGCATGCAGCTTTATACCCGGTGGAATTTTGAAAACATATTTACCTACAGCCGCAGGATTGATGTACACAATTTTACCCTGATGGCCGGAACCACTGCATACAAGGATATGTATGAAAATCTTTCGGCCTCGAAGGCAGACCTGATCTTTGATGATTTTGAGCATTCCTATATTGATAACGCTACTGACCCTGAATCGGTTGACGCCGGCGGAGGGTACTCGGAGCATACCGTTGCCTCACTGTTCGGCAGGTTAAACTATGACCTCCTGGACAGGTACATGCTGACCGCCACCATCAGGCGTGACGGCTCGTCCAGGTTCGGAGACGAGAATAAGTACGGCATCTTCCCGTCAGCATCTCTTGGCTGGGTTATCTCCAGGGAGCCCTTCATGGCAAACCTCAATGATATTATTAATGTATTGAAGTTGAGGGCCAGCTGGGGTCAGAACGGAAGCGAGAATATTGGTGACTTCGGATACACCTCTGTGATTGGTAATGCCAATATCTATTATTTCGGTGACAGCAAGACCCAGTACAATGGTACACAACCGACGCGTATTGCCAATCCTTCCCTGAAATGGGAGACATCCGAGCAGACCAACTTCGGGCTTGATTTCGGTACTCTTAACAGTACCCTCACCCTTACCCTTGATTACTACATCAAGACCACCAAAGACTGGCTGGTTGTGGCACCTGTGCCAATGCTTGTCGGTAACTCCGCACCCTATATTAATGGCGGATCCGTAAGAAACTCAGGGATTGAAGCTGAAGTATCATATCGCAGGAATTTCGGGAAACTTTATCTCAGTGCATCAGTAAACGGGGCCTTCAACAAAAACGAAGTGCTTGATATCCGCAATACCGAAAAGAGATTGCAGGGTGGTGATGGAGGATTTGGCCAGAGCGGAGTCCTATACGCTGAGGTTGGTACACCGATGGGTGTTTTCTACGGTCTTAAAACCAATGGAATATTCCAGAACCAGGGGGAGATAGATGCTTACGTAAACTCGGACGGCGGACTGATTCAGCCTTCGGCAAAACCTGGCGACATCCGTTTCGTGGACTCCGACGGCAACGGCTCCATTGACGGAGATGCAGACCGTGTGACAATCGGATCACCCTATCCCGATTTTACTGGAGGTTTCAACTTTACTGCAGAAATGTACGGATTTGACCTTAACATGTTCATATACGCTGCACTGGGCCAGGAGATATATGATGCTACCAGGAGATGGGACATGAACAGTGCTAACTACAGGGCTGACTGGCTTGACCGCTGGACAGGCGAGGGTACTTCAAACTATTACCCAAGGATCAGCAATGTCGACGCAAACAAGAATATGCAGACAGTGAGCGATTTCTACATCCATGACGGAAGTTTTGTAAGGCTAAGAAACATCTCGCTCGGTTATTCTCTTCCATCTGCTGCAACAAAATTCCTGAGCATCAACCGGCTCAGAATCTATGTCGCGGCTGAGAATCTCATGACATTCACAAAATATCTTGGATATGATCCGGAAATTGGCGGTGGTGTATTCGGCAATGGAATCGATCATGGTATTTACCCGCAGCCAAGGACTC
>JAVEWX010000249.1:0-3204 GCA_034004335.1 Bacteroidales bacterium
GTCGATTTCGACGGGATACCTATGAAAATCAAGGATACTTCCGATTATAAGAACAGGTATCCGGTGCTTCCCCTTATTGAGGGAAATGACAAGACTGCTGAAGTAAGAACCCTGGCCGACCAGGACAAGCTGACTTCCGACTATACGGCAAGGGCTGTCAGATTCATTGAAACCACTGCCGGAAAACCATTCTTCCTTTACTTTTCTCATTCAATGGTGCACATACCCCTCGGAGTATCATCAGCATTCAGGGGCAAGAGCAAACAGGGATTGTACGGAGATGTCATGATGGAAGTTGACTGGTCGGTAGGGGAGATAATGAAGGCCCTTGAACGAAACGGCCTGGAGGACAATACCCTGGTTATTTTCACCAGCGACAACGGTCCATGGCTTAATTTCGGCAATCATGCCGGATCGACCGGCGGACTTCGCGAAGGCAAGGGAACTACATGGGAAGGCGGCCACAGGGTTCCATGTATAATGAAATGGCCCGGTGTCATCCCTGAAGGCACAATATGCAACCAGCTGGCCTCGTCGATAGACATTCTTCCAACGATCACCAGCATTACCGGGGCAGATCTTCCTTCAGTGAAAATTGACGGAGTCAGTATACTTCCATTGATGCTGGGAGAAGAAAATGCTTCACCCCGCCGTGAATTCTACTATTATTATCAGACCAACAGCCTTGAAGCCGTTCAGCGCGATTTCTGGAAACTGGTTCTCCCTCATAAGGGGCGCACCTACAGGGAAATGAAGCCGGGAGCGGACGGCTGGCCGGGACCGACAGGTACCGAGACTGTTTCAGAACCACAGTTATTCGATCTCCGGCGCGATCCGGGCGAATGGTATAACGTGGCAATGTATTATCCTGAAAAGGTTAAAGAACTTCTGCAGCTTGCTGATGAAGCAAGAAATGACCTTGGTGATGCTCTTACCGATTCCCCGGGATTGAACAGGAGAAAAGCAGGAACTCTTGAATAAGTAAAAAGTTAGCAGTTGGCAGTCAGCAGTTGGCAGCAAGTAACCAGAAACGATAAACGATAAACGATAAACAGGGAACCAGCAACTAACAAAACACCCTTTAATACCATGAACCTGAAAACTCTTTTCGGAGTCGGAGCAGCATCACTGCTAACGGCTTCTGCCTACAGCCAGCAAACACCCCGACAGCCCAACATTCTCTGGATATCCACTGAGGATATGAGCCCTCGCCTGGGCTGTTACGGAGATAACACCATCAAAACCCCGAATATAGACCGGCTTGCTTCCCGGGGTGTCAGATATACAAACGTATTTACAACTGCTGCCATAAGTGCGCCGTGCCGTGCCGGAATAATAACAGGGATGTATCAGACATCCATCGGATGCATGCACATGAGAACAACCTCTTTCCGCCGAAGCGCTGAGAATCCGGTTGAATTCACCGCAGTCCCGCCTCATTATGTCAAGACATTCACCGAATATATGAGGACCGCCGGCTACTACTGCACCAACAACAGCAAAACCGACTACCAGTTCGCAAAAGATCCGGTGCCTGCCAGCATCTGGGATGAATGCAGCCGCAATGCCCACTACAGAAACCGCCCCGATAAAAGCCAGCCCTTCTTTGCCGTATTTAACTGGTTAGGGACCCATGAAAGCCAGAACTGGGATATCAGCAAGGTTAAAACCGACCCGAAATCAGTACCCGTTCCCCTATATTATCCAGACAATGATATAGTTAGAAGAAATATTGCCAGGTTTTACGACAACATTGCAAGACTAGATTCAGTTGTAGGAGTGATGCTTAATGAACTTGAAAGGGAAGGAGAACTTGATAATACAATTATCTTCTTCTGGGGAGATCATGGCGACGGCCTTCCCCGGGGCAAAAGATGGCTTTATGACTCAGGTCTCAGGATTCCGCTTGTTATAAAATTCCCCGACGGAATGAATGCCGGAACTGTCGACGACAGGCTGATAAGTTCAATCGACTTTGGACCCTCGGTACTCTCCCTCGCAGGAATTCCGGTTCCCGCCCATATGCAGGGGAGGCCTTTCCTAGGTAACCAGACAAAACCTGAAAGGGACGCAGTTTATGCCGCCCGCGACCGCGTTGATGAATCATATGACATGATCCGCTCAGTAAGAACAAAGGACTTTCTGTACATACGAAATTATTATCCCAACGAGTCATTTCAGATATGGGTTCCATACCTTAACAACATGCCCATTTACAAGGAAATGCTCAGGCTCGATGCGGAAGGCAGGTTAACAGGACCTCAGAAATCCTGGATGGCTTCCACCAGGCCCCCCGAGGAGCTATATGACGTAAGGAATGACCCGTACCAGGTAAACAACATTGCAGATGATCCAAAGTATCTGAAAATACTTGATGATCTCAGGGAAAAGCATGAACAATGGACTCTGGCTACAGGAGACCTGGGCCACATGAATGAACCTGAGATGATAAGGCAGATGTGGCCTGACATGAAACAACCAGTGACTGACACCCCTTATTTCATTGTCAACTCACCTGAGGACAGGGCATCCAGGAACCTGAGGACAGGGGGGATATGGTCATCGCCAATGACACTGTCATTTTACTGTCCGACTCACGGAGCCTCTCTTGTGTACACTTTTGAGGAAAAGGAAAATCCGCACTGGCTTTTGTATATAGGACCAATGCACCTTAATCCCGGCAATTACAATATACGTGTAAGGGCGGTCCGTTACGGATACAGAGACAGTGAAGAACTGAAAGGATCATTTGAAATCAGACAGGCAAAATAACTATGCAACCAGACCTTAAACTCACATGGTCAAGCGGAATTACGGAATGAGCCCACAGCGCTATAAACTGATTCACTGATATTACAACTGCAACGACTAATCTGACCTGACCTGCACCACTTGTCTAAACCTCCCACATAAACGCCTCCCTTATAAGCTCGAGGCTTTTTGGAACGGCTGTCATCGGGGCCTTTTTTATCGGTGCAGGAAAATCCAAGACCTGCGGCTTTAAATTTTCTCTCAACTACTAAAACCTGTTACGAAAGGATTTCCGGGCTTTCCCATGCAGCAATTCTTGAATTTCTTTCCCGATCCGCAGGGGCAGGGGTCGTTCCGGCCCGGTGCAACAGGTTTCACAACCTGGTTTTCCCTGTTCCTTATCCAGTTCATAACATTGGCAGGAGGACGCTTGTTGTTAAGCTCTTCTGCCAT
>JAVEWX010000071.1:0-14977 GCA_034004335.1 Bacteroidales bacterium
CCGGCCCCCACGCTGTAGCCATATTCAAAATGGCAGTAACTTAATGCCGAGGCCTCTGCTGATCCCATCGACTGAAAAGAAACATGCCCCCAGGTCTCCCCCGATTCTCCGTAATTGCCGTCATCATCATAATCGGCCGTGAAGGTGATCTTTTGCGTTGGGGCTCCTTCTGCAGTGAGCATGCCTAGTCCTGTAAAAATCAGGTCGGAACCCGCGGTAAGAAAAACCACCGTCACACCCGGATCGATCGATAAATGTCCGGCTACCGACGGAGTGCCTATTGTGAGATCACCACTGACATATATTTTCGATGAAGACCATGTCATCAGGCTCGTAAGAGTCCCGCCGCTGTAGGGATCAGCATAGGTGCCACTGCCGGTAAACTGGGCAGGGAGACAGGTGAATGACAGGATAAAGGAGAGAAGGAAAAGGGCCCTTTTCATATATAATTATGTTTATACCGGAATATAAGACTTACAATGATATTAATGGGTTGCTTATATTTCAATAATTAAATCATTTTGACAAATATACAAAACAAATTTCAATGCCCGCAGGATTGGTCATTTGCTCCCTCAGCATACACCCAAAAAACCAACATGGCGCAAATGCAACCAACCCGGCAAAATCAGGGTCTCAATAAAAGATTTTGTTTTTCTGACAAGAATGAGTAAGTTTGTTACTCAATATGTGATTTAAACCTGACCTGATGATCGGCAGCCTCATTACTTCACAGACCCGCATTAAACTCCTGAAGAAATTCTTTCTGAACAGCAGCACAAGGGCTCATTTGCGGGGACTGGAATCGGAATTCGGGGAGTCGTCAAATGCCATCCGCCTTGAACTGAACAGGTTCGAAGAGGCCGGACTCCTCAACTCGGTTAGAGATGGCAACAAGAAACTCTACCAGGCGAACACCCGCCACCCGCTCTTCAACGACCTTCATAGCATCATTATGAAGGACACCGGCCTCGACAAAATCATTGACAAGGTTGTAAACCGTGTGGGGAGGCTTTTCTGCGTGTATCTGACCGGCGACTTCGCATGCGGCAAGGACAGTCCCGTTATCGAACTCATCCTGGTGGGAGAGCATATCGACCGCGAATATCTGGCCCGCAAGGTAGTGCAGGCTGAAGAAATGGTCGGACGGAAGGTCAGCTATGTGGTTCTTAATCCATCCGAGGCCATGAGCCATCTTAAACGCATTAATCCCCATGAGTTGCTGCCATTGTGGAACAGTGAGCCGGATGTTCCCCGTCCGGAAAGTAAGGCGTGACAGTGATATGAAACCGGCGGAAGACAATACACCTGGTGAAAAAACCGCGGGAACGACCCTGCAGAACCATCTCATATCCGACAACAGGTCATGTGAGAAGAAATGGTATGCTGTCTATACCCGTTCCCGCCATGAAAAGAAGGCTCTCAATAACCTCCTTGAGCGTGGCTTTGATGCCTGGCTTCCCATGTACAGGACGATCAGGCAGTGGAGCGACAGAAAAAAGATGATAGAAAAACCCCTGCTCAACTCATATGTCTTTGTCAGGATTACAAGCCGCGATTTTTATAATGTACAGGGAACCGACGGTATCTGCACGATAATAAAATGCCAGGGACAGCCTGTGCCGATACCACAGTGCCAGATAGACAACCTGAAGCTGATCATTGACAGCCGCGCGGAGGTGGAAGTCACCGGTGAGAAATTCGAAAAGGGAGATGAGGTGATTGTCACTATCGGCACTCTGAAAGGACTGCGGGGGGAGCTTATAAGTCATGGTAACAGAAAGAAGCTTTTAGTAAGAATTGACAGTATTGAAAAGAACATAACGGTTACAGTTCCCGTAAGTTACTTGCGGAAGCTGTAACAGTCATACATACAATATAATATGCCTTGTTGGCCCCGCTAAGGCGATGGGACTGACGGGGCGATCGCTTGCCCGGAGGTGATGAAAAGAGTGGCCATTATTCAGTCGGATTACATTCCATGGAAGGGCTATTTCGACATCATAAGGTCGGTTGACGAGTTCATCCTGCTCGACTGCGTACAGTATACCCGGCGCGACTGGAGAAACAGAAACCGTATCTGCACCGAAAGGGGATTAAGCTGGCTTACCATACCCGTCGAAACAAAGGGGAGATATTATCAGAAGATCAATGAGGTGAAGGTGGCAGACCGGGGCTGGTCAAAGAGACACTGGAAAAGAATTGAAGCCGCCTACAGCAGGGCTCCCTTTTTCGAACAGTACGGAGGGCGCTTCAGGGAGGCTTATGACAATGCTGCCGGCATGCAGATGCTCAGCCGGGTAAACCTGCACTTCATAACCCTGGTGAATGACATCCTCGATACGAAGACCCCTGTCGTCCCTTCTCCTCCCCGCTACGACGGTGAAGACAGGAACCGGAGACTAATTTCCATCTGCAGGCATGCCGGCGCGGATGAATACCTGACAGGACCCTCTGCCATGGACTATCTCGATGCGGAACAATTTGCTGCTGAGGGCATCAGTATCCTCTGGGCCGACTATTCGGGCTATCCCGAATACTCACAGTTGCACACCCCTTTTCGTCACGATGTAAGCATCATCGATCTTATTTTTAACACCGGACCATCGGCCCCCTCCTACATGAAGAAACTGGCATGGACCTGACGGTGCTTATACCCGTCTATAACGGGGAGAATACTATCGAACGGCTTCATGAGCGCCTGCGACATGAGCTCAGCGAAGCAGGATCATATGAAGTACTTTTCATACACGATAGCGGCAGGGATAACAGCTGGGAGATCATCCGTTCCCTTGCCGAAGCAAACCCCGGAACCGTGAAGGGCTTCAGGCTGAAAAGAAATTACGGACAGCATAACGCCATACTTTTCGGCATTACCAGGGCCTCGGGTAAGTTTATTGTTACCCTCGACGAGGATCTGCAGCATGACCCTGCGGTTATCAATGCCCTCCTTGAGAAGCAACGGGAAGGGGACTATGATGTAGTGTATGCAGCCTTCAACAGGCTCAGGCACCCCGGGTTCAGGATCCTGACCTCAGAAATGTTGCGGCGCTACCTCAGCAACAGGGTTCCTGGCATAAACCCGGAATATACCTCCTTCAGGCTCATGAAGAGGGAGGTGGCCATCAGGTTGTCGGGTCTCAGTAATTCCTATACCTTTATTGACGGCAGCATCGGACTTATGGACCTGAAAACGACCTTCACAATGGCAGATCATTATCGGAGGGCTGACGGTAAAAGCTCCTATTCCTATTATAAACTGTTCAGGCATGCCTGGAGGATAGCAATATCCTACACGAAGCTGAGAAAAAGGTTGCTGTGGGCGGCATTATCCTTCCTGCCTGTATCGGTAGTTGTTTTTGTCATTCAGTCATCCGGGTATCCCGACGGAGCCGGGTTGCCCGTCTTTATGTTTACGGCAGCAGCCGGTTTATTGCTGTTTCTCGCCTGGTTGTTTGCTGAACGCGATCATCGCAGGGGCCTGGGCGAGAACCTTTTTCCCGTGGAGGTTGAAGTTGTTTAGGACATAACGGTATGGAACCACGTAAGAAGAAGACCATAGCAGTGATAGGGGGAGTAGGAACAGCCCTGAATATTATTGAGCATATAACCGATGCCATTCTGAAGTACTCAGCAGGAATAAGTTTGCTGGGCATTGTCATCGATTCGTATGAGAAGGGCTCCCTCATTGCCGGGATACCGGTACTTGGAGGGCGCGATCAGATACCGGCCCTCCTCGACAACAGTGAAGTAATGTTCCTGTTTTCCATGTACAAGCCCGAAATGATGAAGGAACGCTATAGGCTCATGGAGAGCCTCGGCATACCCCCCGAAAGATATACCGGCTTCATCCATCCTTCTGCCTATGTGGCCGGCAGCGCAATTATTGGCAGGGGCAACATAATCCTCAGCAATGCCACTGTCAACAGCAATGTGGTGCTTGGCAACATGAACATCATAAACTGCAATGTGACCATCGAGCACGACACCGTGGTGGGGAACGGTAATTTCCTCGCAGCAGGCTCAACTACGGGGGCACGGGTGAAAATCGGCAATCACTGTTTCATAGGCCTCAACGCCTCACTGAGAGAGGAGGTCTCCGTTGATGAAGTTTTCGTGGGGATGCACTCCCTGGTTCTGTCTGATTTCAGTGGAGTAACGGTAGCCGGGGTTCCTGCCAGAGTATTAGACAGGAAGGCAGGTATATAAATCTGACGTAAGATGGATTTTTTTACCATACCATTCAACAGACCCTGCATCACCGGCGATGAGAAAAAATACATCGATGAGGCGGTGGCTTCGGGTCATCTTTCCGGTAACGGGCCGATGACGGCCCGCTGCCGCAGGTTTCTTGAAACGGGCATGGGCTACAATAATACCCTGCTCACCACCTCCTGTACCGACGCACTTGAGATGGCTGCCATGCTTGCCGGCATCGGACCGGGAGATGAGGTTATCGTGCCTTCATACACCTTTGTGTCGGCGGCACTGGCATTCGCACGTCAGGGGGCTGACATTGTTTTTGCCGACAGCAGACCCGACAACCCCTGTATCGATGAAAATGCCATCGCAAAGCTTATTACTCCGGCTACACGGGCAATTGTACCGGTACATTATGCCGGAGTAGCATGCAACATGGATGTTATTATGAAGCTGGCCGATGAGCATGATCTGAGGGTGATTGAAGATGCCGCCCATGCTTTCGGAGCCCGCTACAAGGGCAGGTTGCTTGGCACCATAGGACACCTGGGCTGCTTCTCCTTCCATGAAACAAAGATCATCCACTGTGGCGAGGGAGGTATGTTGTCTGTCAACGACGGAAACTATGCGGCACGCGCCGAGGTCATATGGGAAAAGGGTACCAACAGGTGCTCCTTCAGCAGGGGTGAGGTCAGCAAATATGAATGGATAGATACAGGCTCCTCCTTTCTTATGTCCGACATCAACGCAGCCTTCCTCTATCCGCAGTTGCTAGCTTTCAGGGAGATATATCAGCGGAAGAAGGAACAGTGGGACTGTTATATGAGACTCCTGGGCAAGGGAGAAGAGGAAGGCAGGTACAGACTGCCATTTGTTCCTGACTGGGCAGAACCAAACTATTCAGGCTTCTATCTCCTGTTTTCCACTGCCGTCACAAGAAACGGTATCAGGGACTTTCTTAACCGCAGGGGCATACAGGCGGTAACCCACTATCTCGACCTTGCGGGAAGTCCGTATGTCAGGGCTGGCAAGACACGAAGCGAGCAGGTCCCTACGGAAAACAGCATCAGGTATCAGGACACCCTGCTCAGGCTTCCGCTCTTCGACTCTCTTACCCTCAGTCAGGTAGAGAATATTTGCAGGGAGGTAAACGCTTTCTTTGAGCAATGACGACACGTATCATTCCTTCGGCCCTTGCCAACGCTCTTTCATCCCGGCCAACCTCGGTGGTCTATGGCCTGGTGCTGCTCAATTTCACCTTAAGGGTGCTTATATTCTGGTCATCACGGCTCTTCTGGTTTTCCGATTATGAGATATATCTCAGGGCGCTCGGCAATATTGCTGCCGGAAACAGGCAATATCTGCTCGAGGGTAACTACCTCTTCCTGATAAGCTATATAGGTCATTACCTGAGTGAAGTAACCGGCAGCCTGAACAGCTTTTTCCTGTTGAATTGTGCTGCCGGGGCACTGACAAGCCTGGTTATCTATCATATAACCCTCAGGGTGTCGGGTATACCAGCAGCGGGTATCATGGCAGTGATAATACATATCCTTTATACGGAGTATATGGTTTTTTCATCGGTCTTCTATACTCCTGTCATTATGTTGCTGCTGGTGTCTCTCATCATCCTGTTCACGCTGCGAATGGCTGAGACAGATAAGCGTTATGAGGTGTTTCTTTCATCCCTCCTGATCCTTGTCCTCTTTCTCTTAACCTTCTTCTTCAAGCCGGAACTCAGATACCTTGCACCTGCACTGATTGTGCTGTCGGTGCTTTCATTCAGGAGATTCCGTACCGGGGCCCTGAGACTGGCCATGCTGGCCATTCTTCTGTTTACCGGGCAACTGGTGCTGAATGTTTCGGGAATAATCAGCGCACCGGAGGGCAACGTCATATCCAATTCCTTTGTCTTCTTCGGCCATACCGGCTACGGGGGCAGCGGTGGCGAAGGATCTTTCATATATGATGAAAACAGGGAAAGATACGAGGAAGCCTTTGAACTTTTCTGCGACAAGAGGGGCATCACCAACCCCACAACAGCCGATTACAATGAATTTCAGAGACTTGAGATAATATCCTTTGTAACCGGGCAGCCCGTGAAATGGGTTGCCCTTCAGTTCAGAAAGCTATTCCGCACCTTTGGCATAATGCCCGAATCGACCTCCTTCAGGATACTGTATACCGGTGCCCTGCAAGGCAGGGAATGGCTTACCGCTGCAGTCATTGTTATACCCGTGGTGGCCGTTGTCACTCTCTTCATCCTTCTCTTCAGTGCCGAAACCCTTAGAAGATTGCATCTCTCTGCCCGTGAAAGAGGTCAGCATACGGGAGCTCTCTCACTAAGAGTTATACTCATGTTCTTCCTTTACTATCTTGTGGCAGCGGTATTCTACGGACATTACCAGGAAAGGTACAGGCTTACCCTTATGGTCCTTTTCATAATACCAACCCTTGCCATCTTTGTTTCTAACTTTGACAGGAGTATTTTTTACAAAACCGGAAGGCTATTTATTAAAGGTGTTGTACTTTTGATCTTCCTGACCGCATGGGGAACACAGGCATATAAACTTATTACCGACACTGAGAGGTTCCCCGATGAGATCAGGAATCTTGAACAGATAAATCAATCACCTGACCATGGGACCTGGAACCCTTTCAGAAATTAATCACCTAACTGTTATGGCATCATGAAGAAGCTATTTGTACTGACACTGGTTGCCGGCCTTATGCCGGCAGCATGCACCGGACCGAAGCACCTGGCTTATCTGAACAACCTGCCCGAAACAGGAGAAAGCAGCTATTTTACCATGGAAATACCCGATTACACGATACAGATCCGCGATATTTTGTACATCACCGTCAGGGCAATGACGCCTGACGGAATGATCACCGACTTCCTGTCTGCTTCAAGGGGAGGACTGGGTGTAAACTTTCTGCAGAGTGAATCGGGACAATACATGTACGGCTTTGATGTCAACAGGAACGGTGACATAATACTTCCGGTCATTGGCACTCTTCATCTTGAGGGAATGACACTCGAGGAGGCCAGGCTGATGATACAGGGTAAGGCGGAAAAGGTCTTTCCCGGCTCAGTTACGGAATGCAAGCTGCTGAGCTTTAAGTTCACGGTTTTGGGTGAGGTAAGGGCCCCCGGAACATATATCAACTACAATAATTTCCTTACCGTGTTCGAAGCCCTCGGCAGGGCAGGAGGTATAGGCGACTACGGTAAAAGAAACACCCTGCTGGTGCTACGCGCTTCCGAAAAGGGAACCACAACTTACAGGCTGAACCTGCAGGATAAGGCCATTCTGAGCTCGGAAGCCTACTTCCTGATGCCTAACGATGTTGTCATCGTTGAGCCCAGGTCAACCAAGGTCTTTAATATGAACTTACCGCTCATATCGCTGATAGTCACATCGGTAACAAGCTCTATCACCATGCTCATACTCATCCTTAACTATACCGGCGGCAATTGACCGCCAACACGCTGAAGCCCGGCTCTCACATTTAAACCGAACAGAAATGGAGAACAACAACTCAGGCAACAATGAATACCATCAGCCATTCTTCCCCGGCGATGAGTCTATTGACTTCAAGAGGTATCTGTCATTGTTCATAAGCAACTGGTACTGGTTTGCCATATTCCTTTTCATAGCATTTACAATAGCCTATGGCATAAACCGCTACTCCGAGGAGGTGTATAATGTATCATCGTCCATCCTTATTAAGGATGAGCTTATAAGTGGTTTTACCGGTATGGAACCCATATTCCCGGGTATGGATGCATACAAGAACAGGCAGAACCTGCTGAATGAAATAGGCATTCTCAAATCATTCAGCCTTAACAGGATGGTCATTGACTCACTGCCCGAGCGACATGTGGAATATACCATGATAGGCCGGAGGGGGATAGCCGAGTCGCGACAGTACAAATCAACACCCTTTATTGTTATTCCTGACAGCTCAGGCTACAGGCCACCCTGGGAGTTTTCTGTCTGGACCTATGATGATAGCTTCGCCATTGCTCTCAAGGGCAACCCCGAGCCCGGGGAAAGATGGAGTTATGGATCAGTCATAACTGATAGTATCCTTACTCCCGGCACGGATCAGCCCTACAGTTTTATCATCAGGGAGAGGGATGACAGGTCGCTGGTTCCGGAAGTTACGATCTCGAACCGCTATTATTTCGGATTCCCCAGTCTCGATGCACTTGCCAATAAGTACAGGAGTAAACTGCAGGTAAGTCCCATTGAGGAGAATGCTACCCTGGTAACACTGTCGGTGAATGGTGAGGTTGCTGAGCAGGAAATTGACTACCTGAACACCCTGATGGGACTCTATATTAACTACGGGCTCAAGTCGAAGAATGAGACTGCGAGACTCACCATCGAATTCATAGAGGGTCAGATAGAGGATATTGGCGAAGACCTGTACGATACCGAGGATGACCTTCAGAACTTCAGGTTAAGGAACAAGCTAATTGATATCAGCAGCGAAGGGGCCCTTATCAAGAGCAGGCTTGAAAAGCTCGGGAACGACCTTACAACCACCGAGCTTCAGATCCAGTATTTCCATTACCTCCGCGAGTACCTGCAATTAAGGAACGAGACAGGAGACATTGTGTCCCCTTCCATACTGGGTGTCAACGATCCCCTCCTGGAAAGGCTGGTAGGCGACTTGTCGTCATTGCAGCAGCAGAAGATGCAGCTTTCAATGAACCTCGCCTCCGACCTGGCGGTCATCAGGATTCTTGACGAAAAGATAGGGAATGTTAAGACAGCACTGGCCGACAATATATCCAACAGCCTCGATAATGCGGGCAGAACCGCTGAAGACCTTCGCGGCAGGATAAGGGAGGTGGAGACCGAACTCGAACAGCTCCCCGAAACTGAGAAGGAGCTCATAAGGATACAGAGGACCCTTGATCTGAACAACACGGTATATACTTACCTGCTCGAGAAGAAGGCGGAGGCTGAAATAGCAAAGGCATCGAATGTGCCGGACAACAAACCGATCGATTACGCCGGACAGCACAGCATTGTTACCGTCAGACCACGTCAGGCCCGCAACAACCTGATTGCCCTCATACTGGGGATGGTTGTTCCCGCCATTGCCATCTTCATGATCGACTATCTCAACAACAGGGTTATCGACAAACGCGATGTTGAACGATATACCAACACACCCGTATTGGGCTACATCAGTCATAGTGATTTCAAGACTGAGACACCGGTCATCACCAGGCCCGGGTCAACGCTGGCCGAGTCGTTCAGGTCGGTGCGTACTGCCCTCAAGTTCTACACTAACGACATTAAATCACCCATCATTGCCATATCTTCGACGGTCAGTGCCGAAGGAAAGACCTTCATATCGGTGAACCTGGCGATAATAACGGCTAGTCTGGGCAAAAAGGTACTTGTTGTGGGTCTCGACCTTCGCAAGCCCAAGATACACAAGATCCTGGGAGCAGACAACAGCACGGGTATGAGCAACTTCCTCAGCGGAGGTGCGGCAATCGATGAAGTCATTCAGGATACACAGGTCAGCAATCTCTGGTATGCACCGGCAGGTCCGGTTCCCCCGAATCCTGCAGAACTGATCGAATCGCCGAGGATGAAGGAATTCCTTGACATGGCCAGGGGAAAATTCGATTATATTTTCATTGATACTCCTCCCGTGGCTATCGTTACCGACGCCCTCCTGCTGGCTCCCTATGTCGATGTTAACATTTTTGTTGTAAGGCAGCGATACACCTCACGTAATACCCTGAACCTCATACAGGAGTTCTATGAAGGCCGTAAGCTCAGAAACCTGTCAGTCATCATCAACGATATAAGCCTGTCGGGATACTACGGTTACGGATTGAGATACGGATATTCGATAAGGTATGGCGGCTACTCATACGGTTACAGCTTCTACGGCGACTATGTGTACAGCAAGTATGGATATGGCAAGGAGGGCAAGGGCTATTATACCGACGATGATGAGGCATAGCTCAGCTCAGAACATTTTAACCGATCTGACCAATGGAGAAGGAACCCGTGATAGAAATTGAGGGCAGGAAGACAGGTCCCGGCTGGCCGCCCCTGGTTGTTGCGGAGATCGGCATTAACCACGGGGGATCGCTCGAGACAGCAATGCAGATGGTCGATGCTGCCGCCTTTGCCGGTGCCGAGATAGTGAAGCATCAGACACACGTCGTCGATGACGAAATGAGCAGTCACGCACGTAAAATCAAACCCGGCAATGCAGACATATCAATCTATGAAGTCATGGAGAGGTCTGCCCTTGATGAAAAGGAGGAGACCGAATTGATGAGGTATGTCCGCAGCAAAGGGATGATATTCCTTAGCACGCCCTTTTCCAGGGCGGCCGCAGACAGGCTGGGACGCATGAAGGTACCGGCCTTCAAAATAGGCTCGGGCGAATGCAACAACTACCCCCTCATAAAGCATATTGCCTCCTATGGTAAGCCGGTAATACTCAGCACCGGGATGAACAGTATTGAATCGATAAGGGTGTCGGTTGATATACTGCGTGCTAACCATATTCCCTATGCCCTTATGCACTGCACCAATATATACCCTACACCGCCACACCTGGTAAGGCTCAATGCCATCACACAGCTCAGCGCTGCATTTCCCGATGCTGTTGTGGGCCTGTCCGACCACTCGGTAACCAATTACCCCTGCATCGCCGCAGTAGCCCTGGGAGCCTCGGTTCTCGAGAGGCACTTTACCGACAGCATGGAGCGTGAGGGTCCCGACATAGTATGTTCCATGGACACGGAAGCCTGCCGTCAGCTTATTGAAGCCTCGCGCATTGTATGGCTGGCGCGCAAGGGTGAAAAGGGAGCCGTGCCTGAAGAGGAAGCAACAATCCGGTTCGCCTTCGCTTCTGTGGTGACGATCAAACCTGTGCGACGCGGGGAGACCTTCTCGCACGACAATATTTGGGTGAAGCGACCGGGTACCGGCGAAATACCTGCTGCCGACTTCGAAAAGATCCTTGGAAGAAAGGCCGCAACAGATATACCGGACGATACCCAGCTTAAGAGAGAGATGATTTTATGAATGTGAAGCGTATTCTGTACCTTACGGGTACCAGGGCTGATTTCGGAAAGCTGAAGCCCCTTATGTTAAAACTGGAGCAGGACCCTGCCTTCGATGTTCACGTCTTTGTCACAGGCATGCACATGCTCTCAAAGTACGGATATACCGTTGATGAGGTAAGGAAGTGCGGGTTCCGGAACATATACAATTTTATCAATCATACCGGTACGGCACCCATGGATACCATACTGGCCAATACCATATTCGGGATCAGCAACTACCTCAGTGAATACAGTATTGACATGATTATTGTCCACGGCGACCGTGTCGAGCCTCTTGCCGGGGCTATAGCCGGTTCACTTAACAACATACTCGTCTGTCATATCGAAGGCGGAGAGGTGTCGGGAACCATCGATGAGTTGCTGAGGCACGCTATCAGCAAGCTGTCGCATATTCACATGGTGGCCAATGAAAAGGCACGCAGGCGTCTCATACAGATGGGTGAGGATCCCTTCAGGATTTTCCTCATAGGTTCACCCGACATCGATATTATGCTCAGTGATGAGCTGCCATCACTCGATGCCGTAAAGAAACACTATGAGATACCCTATGACGAGTACGCACTCTTCATTTATCATCCGGTTACCACCGAGATGAAGACCCTGAGGGATGGCTTCAGGGAGGTACTGGCAGCCCTGGCCGCCAGTGGCCGCAAATATGTGGCGGTATATCCCAATAACGACCCGGGCAATGAAATACTCATGGAGGAGATGGAAACCCTGCGAGGAAATCCCGACTTCATGATCTTCCCCTCCATAAGATTTGAGAACTTCCTGGTGCTGATGAAGAACTGCGAATTTATTATCGGCAATTCATCGGCAGGCGTCAGGGAGGCAGAGATATATCACCGCACTGCCATAAACATTGGAACTAGGCAGCAGAACAGGCATCATTCGGCAAACATCATCAACGTGCCCGAGGATAGGGATAAGATACTGGAAGCCATACGGGCGGTTCCGGGAAGGCAGAACTCCAATTCCTATTCCTTCGGTGACGGCAGGAGTGCGGACAGGTTCCATGAGATCATCAACAACCCCGGAACATGGAAAATACCCTGCCAGAAAAACTTTATCGACATTGACTTTTAAAATATGGACAGACTGCTCATTACCATTTGCGCCAGGGCGGGGTCAAAGGGCATCCCCAACAAGAACAGGCGGGAGATGAACGGCATGCCGCTGGTAGCCTATACCATTAACATCGCCCGCAGGTTTGCTGTCCTGACAAACGGTGTTGTTGCACTGTCGACCGACAGTGAACCGATAAAGGAGACAGCTGCTGCCATGGGTCTTGATACTTCATATGTGAGACCACCGGAACTGTCGGCAGACAACACCGGTAAGATTGATACCATCAGGCACCTGCTTCTCAGTGAGGAAAAAAGGGCAGGCACCGCATATGACTATATTGTCGACCTCGATGTAACCTCACCGCTTCGGACCATCAGTGACCTTACGGCCGCCTATACAGCCATCAGGAACGATAAAGAGGCTCTGAACCTTTTTTCGGTCAGCAGGCCCCACCGCAACCCATACTTCAATGTTGTGGAGAAGCACCCCGATGGCTACTACAGGCTGGTGAAGAGTCCGGAGAAGCCTGTGGTGTCGCGACAGACGGCCCCCGTGGTTTACGACCTTAACGCATCCTTCTATTTTTATCGCAGGAAGTTTTTCGACATGGGCTTCAGAAATGCCTATACCGACAGATCGATGGTGTGGCTCATCGATCACTTCTGTTTTGACCTCGACGAACCCATCGACTTCCTTTTCATGGAATACCTTATGAAAAACAAGCTGCTCGACTTCGATTTCAGCGAGAGTAGCAGCAATTACCAGTGATAGCCGGCCATGATACATCTTCCCGACCCGGAAAGGGCTTTTGAGTACGAGAATAACTTCTACCTCACCTGCGATAACCAGCGCATTGCCAAGCTGATAGCTCAGTATGAGCTTTTCAGGATGTCAGCACCCATAGCGGGAGATATTGTCGAATGTGGGGTGTTTAAAGGATCCTCCCTGATAAGATTTGTTCATTTCAGGGAGCTGTCGGGGCTCCGAACCGCAAAGCGGATTACAGGTTTTGATACCTTCGGCCTCTTTCCGCCATCTACCTTTGAACCCGATAATGAGCTCCTCGACAGTTTCCTCAGGAGCGCCGGTAACAGCAGCATTTCCCGCGAACAGCTTGGCGGTGTTCTGGAAGCCAAGGGACTGGGTGAAAACATCCTGCTGGTTGAGGGAGATATCAGGGAGACCATACCTGCTTTCGTACGCAAGAACAGGGGCCTCTCCATTTCATTGCTTAACCTCGATGTTGACCTTTATGAACCATCACTGGTCATTCTCGAATATCTCTATCCACTCATATCGCCGGGTGGCATTCTTATGCTCGATGATTATGACAAGTTTCCGGGTGAAACCAGAGCCGTCGATGAGTACTTCAGCGGTCAGAATATTAAAATCAGGCGATTCCCCTATGTCAAATCCCCATCCTACATCATAAAGGATAACTGATGAAGGCAGGTCTTATCGGATATGGCTCGATAGGAAAGAGGCATGTTGCCAACCTCCTGTCACTCGGTATCGCTGACATCACCCTTCTGCGTACCGAAGGAAGCGGTAACGAGCATAACCTCAGGGAGATACACGATCCGGGGGAATTCATGGCAATGCCTTTCGACTTCGTTGTGGTAAGTAATCCCACTACCTGCCACTATTCCACCATTATGCCCCTTATCCGCTCGGGAATGAACCTCCTTGTTGAGAAACCCGTCGTTTTCACCTCGCGCGAGGCTGATGAGCTGGAATCGCTCCTCGGCACTTATGCCGGCAGGGGCATGGTGGCCTATAACATGCGTTTCCATCCGTGCATAGCCGTCATCAGGGATATCATAAATGAGGGACTCCTGGGCAGGCCCTTGTCGGCAAGGCTTTTCGTAGGGCAATATCTCCCCGACTGGCGTCCCGGAACCGACTACCGCACAGGAGTGTCGGCGCTGAAAAGCCTGGGAGGAGGCGTGGTCCTCGAACTGATACACGAGATAGACCTGGCCATCCACCTGTTTGGTGAGCCTGTTGCACCACCGAAGTCGCTGGCGCTAAAGATTTCCGGTCTCGAGACGGAGACAGAGGACATATCGGAGATAATATACCTTTCAGAGAGGAACACCCTGGTTTCAGTACACCAGGATTACCTTAGCCGTACCTACCGGAGGACGATAAGTATTTCCGGCGAGGAGGCACTCCTGCTCTGTGACCTTAAGGATGCCAGGGTGACAGTAACGGGAAAGGATGGTTCGGTCATCAGGGAACTGAACCCTCCCTTTGTGAGGAACGATATGTACCTGTCGATAATGACGTATTATACCGGGTGCCTGACGAAGGGGACCGAACCGGAACCCTCCCTGGAGGAGTCGCTTATATCATTAAGGTTGGCTCTTCGCGTAAAAGAGGATAACAATCTGTAAAACAAATTTATATTAAGACTGCTGATGTGCTGTTCACCGTCAGGGGAAAGGTAATAGCGATAATAGGGGCAACAGGAATACTGGGCAGGCAATATACCAGGTTCCTGTCTTCCGCCGGCGCCCAAACGGCCCTCGGCGACATTAACGGGGAAGAATGTTTCAGGCAGGCCCGCGAGGTGACCGAAACATTTTG